>NZ_DEXU01000016.1:0-3130 GCF_002364295.1 Idiomarina sp. UBA3176 | reverse complement strand
CCAGATAATCCGATGAGATGCCGGTCTGTCTCACTCTCATGCAAAGGTAAGATCAACCATTTAATCCGCTTACCCGAATTTATTTGCCACTACACGTTCACAAGTTGCAGACCACTATAGCTATGTTCAACGTGTTAAGCGAGTATTGGGCATAGCCAAAAAGTTAAAAGATTCATTTGTGAAAAAGCTTTCAATCAAAAAACTAAAGCTGAAGTTTTAGTAACAAGGTAAGTAACACGCTTGAATCTTAATATTTTTTATCCACTATAAAACAATAAGTTATTAGATCTTATCGATTCCGCCTCCGGCACCAAGCATTCTCAAGCCCTGCACGCAAGTGCGGGGCTTTTTGCATTTTAGCCATTGTGCCAGTTTTGTACCAGTAGCCTGATGTTCACATCAGGTGCGATATCTCACCTGACATAAATGTCAGGCTACATGCGCTCACAGAAGGTTAAACGGGTCATCCACAGAGCGGGATGGTTCGGTAAACCAAAAAGCCCCCTCTTCGCTCATATAAAAGTGGTCTTCCAGGCGCACGCCAAACTTTTCCGGGTTAATTACCATAGGTTCATTACTGAAGCACATTCCCGGTGCCAATTCGGTCTTGTCCCCACCGACTAAATACGGCCATTCATGCAAGTCCATACCGATACCATGGCCTGTTCTGTGCGGTACACCGGGTAATTGATAATCGGCTTTTAAACCCAGTTCGCTCAATTTAACCCGAACTGCGTCATCAACCGATTCGCAGGTTTTACCTATATGAGCCGCATCAAAAACAGCCTGCTGTAAGTCTCGTTCATACTGCCAGAACGTCTGTTGCTCTTCAGTCGCGTTGCCAAAGGGGTAAGTACGGGTGATATCAGAGTGATACCCGTGCAGCTTGCAACCGGTATCAATAAGCACCCAGTCGTTTTTCTCCAGCTTCTGCTCGTAATTAACACCGTGCGGGTAGCTGGTTCCTTTACCAAACAGCACAATACAGAAAAACGACCCAGACGCGCCCACCTTTCGGTGTGCTTCATTAATAAAACCTCTAACTTCAGAAGCGGTTACGCCCTCGTGCAGCATGGCGCCAGTGGCTCTATGCACGGCCATGGTCATATCCATAGCCGTCTGAATTAACGCCAGCTCTGCGGGCGACTTATGCATACGACAGGCAGCGGTAATGACTTTTGCGTCACACATTGTTTCAGCTGGCTTGCGCTCTTCCAGCTTCGCTACAACGCTGTATGGTGTGGACTCATCCAACGCCAATTTATAGCCATCAGAAAAATGCTCCGCTAAAAAGTTCAGCAACCGTTCATAAGGTGATTCATGTTCGTCCCACAAAACCGTATCCATGGGCAGTATCATAGCCTGGGTTAATGAACCGACTTCAAACGCGGGCGCTATTAAGGTGACATTTCCCTTAACCGGGATAACGGCGCCGACCAAACGTTCACTGGGGTACCACTTCAAGCCGGTAAAATATTCCAGGTTAGTACCTGCGTTTAAATACATAGCGCTGATGCCTTTTTCCTGCATCAATTGCTGTGCCTTAGCAACGCGCTGCTGGTACTCTTCCAGTGTAATAGGCTTAACACCTTCAGTCATATCTTCCAACGCCCCGAGCGCCTCGTCTAACTTCGCAATTCCTACGCCATGCGCCATAAAACTCTCCTTATTAAGTCTGCCAACAGACAATAGTGGATATCGAACGGTCAATTATGTTCAAACTCACTTGATTAAAGCCGCTAGGTCGAACATTACTCTATAAGCGAGTAATCTAACTCGCGACATGAACAATCTCAACTGACTGTAAACCACGATTTGTTTTCCATTGAATAGATTGCCCTACGGAAAGACCAATAAGCGCCGCCCCTAAAGGAGCAAAAACCGATAAGCTGTCATCATATTTATCTACCTGATCAGGTGCAGTCAGAGTTTTAGTAAACACTTTCCCTGTTTCTAAAACCTTAAAGGTCACCTGCCGATTCAGACAAGCAACATTGGCCGGCATAACATTCGGCTCAACAATTTTGGCGCGAGCCAGCTCAACTTCTAACTCATCCAAAAACTCCCGAGGCAAACGCGTCTCATCTAAATGATGCTCAATAACTGCCATATCGACACATGAAATAACGATGTTAGGTCTAGTATTCATATTCTCTCCCATAAAAAAGGGCTCCGGAGAGCCCTTTAAGTCTACTCATCAAGTTTCTTTTTCTTCTTTTCTTTTCGTTTTTCTTTCAATGTTAATTGTGGTTTTTTCTTTTGTTTTTCTTTACTCATTGGATTCACCTTATCTGTTCAAATGTTTAAATTAATCCGCACTTTGCACAACTAAGTTACTCCAAGGCACTACCCTCCGTTAAATTCATTTCTAAGCATTATCAGATGCGGGACGATTTTGATTTACCGTCAGGACTTCCCACTTTATTGATATATCTTTAACGATAACTGTTGCAATATCTCCTACGCGAAGCCCAAGCAATGTCGAGCCTAAGGGAGAAATAAAAGACACTAGATAGTTGTCGGTATCCGCCAGCTCTGGTGGAACCAACCTAACCTTTACCTGCTCCATTGTTTTCACATTACGTAGAACGGCGGATGCTCCAACTCGAATTCGTTTTTCAATTAACGCTTCTTTTGACTCACTGAATTCAAGCCTATTCAGTAAAATACTAAGCTCCACGGGATCAATCAGCATTTGCTGCCCCGCTTCCTGAAAAATTGGGTTTGACGGACAAACCGAGGTTTTACAAAACCTGAATGCACGCTTAAGCACGGCTTTATCTCCAACCGAACTGAACATTAAATTATCTAAAGGGAATAACAGACAGGCCGAACGCTTAAAGCGCGTCCGGCTTAATTTGGAAAGGTGAGAGCGGTACTCTGTATAGAATAGTTAGACTTAAACATGATGTCCTCTTAACAACTGAATCCATCATAGCCCGTTAAAAATTTAAAGCAAGCTCCCGGAATATTCGTCCAGGAATAAATGACTTATAAGGCTTTCTCAGCTATGACCCGCTCTATCCACGCCATTGAAAAGGACAAGTCTCGATGAGTCACATAATATAAGGTGCGATGATGCGTGCCTTCTGTCGGCAAAGCTCTAACGGGTTCTACCCAGATTTTACGG
>NZ_DEXU01000020.1:0-188582 GCF_002364295.1 Idiomarina sp. UBA3176 | reverse complement strand
CGTTCAAATTTTTCTTTAGACATTGCAGCCTCTCTAACAAAATTCTTCGGTGTGTTACCTAAGCTAAAAAGCATTACCGAGGTTTATTAGGGGCCTAAATTGAAATGGTGCTGATAGGCGGATTCGAACCGCCGACCTCACCCTTACCAAGGGTGCGCTCTACCAACTGAGCTATATCAGCACTGACGGAATGTGGAGCGGGTGGCGGGAATCGAACCCGCGTCATCAGCTTGGAAGGCTGAGGTAATAGCCACTATACGACACCCGCAAATTCACAATTTTATGAGGCCACTTCAAAACCAAGGAAATTGCGTGGTGGAGGGGGCAGGATTCGAACCTGCGAAGGCTGAGCCGTCAGATTTACAGTCTGATCCCTTTGGCCACTCGGGAACCCCTCCCGTGTCTTGCAATTTAAATTGGTGCCGGCACCAAGAGTCGAACTCGGGACCTACTGATTACAAGTCAGTTGCTCTACCAACTGAGCTATGCCGGCACCACCGGTTAGGTGGAGCGCATTCTATGGTACTAGATTTGATAGTGCAATAGGTGCGCGTAATTTTTTTAAGTTTTTTGTTCTGACTGGTCAGTTTTTATCTACATCGGATGAAAACTGACCGTCTTTTAGTAACATACACTACTTTTTCTTACTGCCCAAACGGGTGCCGTAAGACAATGGTTTCTTTACGATCTGGACCAGTTGAAATGATATCTACCGGTACACCGGTTAACGCTTCGATACGGGCAATATAAGCTAAAGCTTCTGGCGGTAACTCTTTATGTTCAGTTATGCCAACAGTGCTTTGCTGCCAGCCCGGCATTGTTTCGTAAATGGGCTCTACCACTTCATAGTCTTCTGCAGACAGCGGAGGATGCTCTGTCACACTGCCATCGGAGAGCTGATAACCAATACAAATCTTTAACTCTTCAAGGCCGTCCAGTACATCTAACTTAGTTAAGCAGAAGCCACTGATAGAGTTAATTTGTACTGCCCGCCGCATCGCTACAGCGTCTATCCAACCGGTACGGCGTTTGCGCCCGGTGGTTGCACCAAACTCATGACCTTTCTCACCTAAGTGCAGGCCTACTTCACAGTCAAGTTCAGTCGGGAAGGGTCCACTACCCACGCGAGTAGTGTAGGCTTTGACAATACCCAACACGTAATCAATATAACGAGGACCAAAGCCAGCTCCGGTCGCAACACCGCCTGCGGTTGTATTGGAAGAGGTTACATAAGGGTAAGTACCATGGTCTATATCCAGCAAAGTGCCCTGTGCACCTTCGAACATGATTGACTCGCCGTTTTTACGTGCTTTATCAAGTAAAGCAGGTACATCAATCACCATAGGTTTCAATACTTCGGCGAACTCTTCGCATTGCTTAAGTACGGTATCGAAATCAATCGCATCGGCTTTATAGTATTCAACTAAGGAGAAGTTGTGATAATCCACCAGCTCTTTCAGCTTCTCACCAAAACGCTTCATATCAAATAAGTCACCAACGCGCAGACCACGACGGGCAACTTTGTCTTCATACGCAGGACCAATGCCACGCCCCGTTGTACCAATGGCTTCTTTACCGCGCGCACGTTCACGTGCCTGGTCAAGAGCTACATGGAATGGCAGAATTAATGGACAAGCTTTGCTGATACGCAAACGGTCTGTCACTGGAACATTGCGTGCTTCCAGCATAGCCATTTCTTCCATCAGTGCTTCGGGTGATAAAACCACGCCGTTGCCAATAACGCATTGAACATTTTTGCGTAGAATACCTGAAGGAATTAAATGCAGAACGGTTTTTTCACCGTCAATAACCAATGTGTGCCCAGCATTATGTCCGCCCTGATACCGCACAACCATAGTGGCTTTATCGGTTAACAGGTCAACAATTTTACCTTTGCCTTCGTCACCCCACTGGGTGCCTAGAATTACAACGTTCTGACTCATGATTGCCCCGCGTAAAAAAAATCGGAGCGATCTTACCTTTAATCGGAGGGTTTGTACATCGGAGGTGAGCGCCTGATGGAAACATCAGACGCTCATTCATGATTACTCTTCAGTTTTTCCCATCATATTTTGTAAATAACGGAAAAAGTCACTGTTTGCATCAAGCACTAACATGTCATTGCCGGAACCGAATGATTCACCATAAGCTTCCATACTACGGATAAAGGCAAAGAACTCGGCATCTTTCTGATAAGCATCAGCGTAGATTTTCGCCGCCTGTGCATCACCCTCACCACGTAACTCGCGTGATTGACGTTTGGCGTCGGCAAGCATTACCGTTACGCGCGCGTCAACATCGGCACGAATGAACTCTGCCTGCTCACGACCTTCAGAACGATGCTCTGTGGCCACAGCTTTACGTTCTGCACGCATACGTTGATAAATGGACTGACTCACTTCCGTTGGTAAGTTAATTTGCATAACGCGAACGTCCAGCACTTCAACACCTAAATCTGAAGCACTTTCTGAACCTTGTATTAAAGCTTCACGCATTAACTCATCACGCTCACCAGAAACAATGTCAGAAATGGTACGGTTACCAAATTCACTACGCAAACCGCTGTTAATACGACGAGTTAACAGAGCTTCAGCCTGGAGGTAGTTACCGCCATTAGTACTCAGATAGAAAGTAGAGAAGTCATTAATACGCCACATAACGTAGGTATCAACAATCAAATCCTTTTTCTCACTGGTGACAAAGCGGTCAGGATCTCCGTCTAATGTTTGCAGGCGGGCATCCAGTCTTTTCACTTGTTCAATGAAAGGGATTTTAAAGTGTAAACCGGGTTCGAAAACCATAGCTTCACCAGTTTCTGCATTACGCTCGACCTTACCGAACTGAATTAAGATGGCGCGTTCGCCTTCCTTAACTACATAAACGGAGGAAAGACCCAGAACGACCAGGACCACAACAATTATTGCGATTAGGTTTTTCATTAGTTTCGACCTCCGCTGCGGTTACTGCTGCGCGTATTTTGTGTCTCTGTTCCAGTACTTGAGGAACCACCTGAAACATCTTCAGGAATACGCGTCGGAGAGAATGAATTTGTATTACGACCTTGCTTTTCGAGAAGTTTTTCTAGTGGTAAGTACATCATGTTGTTACCACCTTCAACGTCAACCAGTACCTTAGGCGTTTTCGCATAAAGCTCCTGCAGAGTATCAAGGTAGATACGCTGACGCGTAACTTCAGGTGCGTTTTGATATTGAGGCAGCAATTCTTCAAAGCGAGCAACTTCACCCTGAGCCTCAAGAATAATTTGCTCACGATAAGCTTGCGCTTCCTGCAACATACGACGTACCTGGCCTCGTGCCAAGGGTTCTACTTCGCGGGCATAAGCTTCAGCTTCTCTAATGAAGCGCTCTTCATCTTCCTGAGCCGATATAGCATCATCAAAGGCGTCTTTAACCGCCTCCGGTGGCCGTGCTGGCAGCAAGTTAATATCAACTACCTGCAAACCAACCGTGTATGGATTCATGGTTTTTTCGAGCATATCCAGAGTATTCGCTCTGACTTCCTCACGACCACGAGTCAGCACTTCATCCATGGTGGTGTGACCCACTACAAAACGTAAAGCGCTGTCAGTCGCTCGTGATAAAACACCGTCGGCATTTTCTACGTTAAATAAATACGCACGCGGATCAACAACGCGATACTGAACATCCAGCTCAACACGAACCACGTTTTCATCCTGAGTCAGCATGTAGCCGTCGGTTTTGTCCGAACGGATATTGTTTACGTCGACATGTTCTACCGAGTCGATAAATACCGGGCGCCAATGCAACCCCGACTCAACCAAAGTATGAAACTGACCAAAACGCAGTACAACGCCGCGGTCTGCTTCTTTTACTGTGTAGAAACCGGCAATAAACCAAACAATTAATGCGATAATTGCGATGATACCGACGCCTTTTGCCGGGATACCTGAACTGCCGCCCGAGCCGCCGCCTTTTTTCCCACCAAAACCGAATTTGGAAAACAGTTTGCGAACTGCTTCGTCGAGATCAGGCGGGCCTTGATCTTTGCCACCTTGATTTTTCCATGGGTCACGGTCATTGTTATTACCGTTTCCCGGTTGATTCCAAGCCATTGAGTGCTCCAAGTTTTTTAAGAAAACTGTTGCTATAAAAAATTCTATTGCTGCACGACTAAGTCGTCCAGTTGGTCGCCATAAGCCTTGTGTAAACGCTGCCAGTCTACCGATGACATGCGCACTTGCAACGCAAGTTCACCATTTTCGTTAACATCTTCCGATGTCACGCTATTCCAACGGTATAATGTACCACGTAATTTACCCATTGAGTGGGGGATTTTCAGAGTCAGCTCGACCATCTGCGGGCCAAGTATCTGCCGTAAAGCCTCCAGTACTTCCTCAATGCCAAGGTCTTGCTGCGCTGAAACCCAGACCCTTATTGGCCTTTGATTGTCATCGTAATCAATCCGGGGCTCGGCCCCTTCCACTTGATCTATTTTATTACAAATAATTAACTGTGGTACATCGCCAGCATCGATTTCTTCCAAAACCTCAGCAACCTGATCAATATTATTTTGCTGCTGTTCGTCGCTGACATCAACCACATGTAACAATAAATCGGCCTCTTGAGTTTCCTGAAGCGTCGCTTTAAAAGCTGCGACCAGGTCATGAGGTAAGTGACGAATAAAACCAACGGTGTCAGCCAGAATCACTTCACCAATATCTTCTACTGCAAGTTTTCTAAGGGTTGGGTCAAGTGTTGCGAATAGCTGATCCGCGGCATAAACGCCGGCTTCAGTCAGGCGATTAAATAGCGTCGATTTACCTGCGTTGGTATAACCCACCAGCGATACGGTAGGAATATCCGCCTTTTTACGAGCCCGACGCCCCTGCTCCCGCTGTTTCTGGACTTTCTCCAGGCGCTTTAAAATATTTTTAATACGTCCGCGAATTAAGCGTCTGTCGGTCTCAAGCTGGGTTTCACCTGGCCCACGTAAACCAATACCACCTTTTTGTCTCTCAAGGTGAGTCCAGCCTCGCACCAGTCGTGTCGATATATGACGCAGTTGCGCTAATTCAACCTGCAACTTACCTTCGTGGGTTCGTGCCCGCTGCGCAAAAATATCTAGAATAAGACCCGTACGATCTAACACCCGACATTTGCAAATGGCTTCCAGATTTCGCTCTTGCGTTGGTGATAACGCGTGATTAAAGATAACAATGTTAGCGTCCAGCAGCTTTACCTGCTCGGCAATTTCTTCTGCCTTACCACTACCAACAAAGTATCTGGGGGTTGGGGAGTTACGACTTGTAGTCATCACTCCCATAGTTTTCACGCCCGAAGAATCAGCTAAAAGTTGTAATTCGGAGAGATCTTCTCGGTCAACTTCCGCGGGTAAATCCACATGAACCAATATTGCGTAGTCGCCACCTTCATACCTATCGAACAAGTTGTTCAGACCTCTCTTTCACCATTAATCTTCTATTTCAGCCATATCTTCGCCAGCTTGTTGCGGCAAATAATTTTGAGGAATACGCGCAGGTACAACTGTTGAAATTGCATGCTTATACACCATTTGGCTAACCGTATTCTTTAATAAGACAACGAATTGATCAAAAGACTCAATTTGTCCCTGCAGTTTAATGCCATTAACTAAGTAAATAGATACTGGTATGCGCTCACGACGTAACGCATTTAAGAATGGGTCTTGTAAAGTTTGCCCCTTAGCCATCTTGGATTCCTTTTTATCGTTATTAATATCCAATGTGTAAATAGTAAGCTACAGCACTGCCAATTTGCAGTTCCCTGTATAGACACACTAGACCAGTAAAGAATTTTTGCAATAAGAAAAACGTTAAGAATTACTCATTTAGTCCAGAATTGGATCTGCGGCCTTGGTCGTCTAATTTCAATCCTTACTATTAAAAATCTCTGCGGGCTGCTGCATTGCTGTCATGACTTTCGCCTGCATATTGAGGTCGCCGGTTTCCAGCCAGTGCACTCCCGGCCAGCCCCGCAGCCAGGTCATTTGTCTTTTCGCCAACTGTCGGGTAGCAATAATTCCGCGTTCGCGCATTTCATCATAGCTTAGCTCTCCGGCCAGGTGCTGCCACATTTGCCGATAGCCAACACTGCGTAAGGACGGAAGGTCCGGATGCAAATCGGATCTGGCAAACAAAGTTGCAACTTCCTCTTTAAAAGGTTGCGCCAACATATGGTCGAAACGCTGTTCTATACGCTGATGTAAAACTTTCCGGTCAACTGGCGCCACCGCAAACTGATAAATGGGTTTAGTTAACTGACCATGACGCTCCCTGGTAAGTTCTGTCAGGGGTTTGCCCGCAATTTCATAAACCTCCAAAGCTCGCAGAATTCGCTGAGGATCGTTAGGGTGAATGCGTTTCGCACTTGTGGGATCAACCTTTTGCAGCCGACTGTGCAGTTCGGCTAAACCTTTCTCATGCAGTTCGGCGGTCAGTTTCTCACGCACGCTGGTATCGGACTCGGGCAAATGGGAAAGCCCTTCCAGCAACGCCTTAAAGTACAACATGGTTCCGCCAACCAACAAAGGCACCTTGCCACGTTGCTGAATATCATCAATTAAAGCCAAAGCGTCTTTTTGGAAGTCGGCCGCCGAATAAGTTTCGGCAGGGTCGCGAATATCCAGCAAGTGATGAGGAACTAAGTTTTGCTCTTCGGCGCTGGGTTTCGCGGTACCAATATCCATTCCCCGATAAATCAACGCAGAATCGACAGAAATAATCTCACAGTCCAGTTGCTCACAAAGCGCCAGCGATAACGCGGTTTTCCCTGAAGCTGTAGGCCCATAAATGGCAATAACGGCGTCCTTGCTATGCATTATTCTCTCCGGGTAACGGCAACTTTTGCAACACATCCGCGCTTTCAGCCAATTGCGAACGCCACTGAATAAGCCAGTGCTCTGCCTGAGTCAGACTGTATGATTCAAGACCGGAAAACTGTGCCAACCAATGAGCCAGTTGATCAGCTTCAGCGCCTTCGGTCAGTAATGTCAGTAATTGGGAGAAACCGCTCACTACATTACCCTGACGTAACATTTCCGGCATTTGCTCGATAATTGCCTGCTCACGCTGAATTTTATACACCACACCGCACTGGTTTAATTGCTGCTGCGGCCACTGACTTGCAGGACCGGGCAGATTCGCCAAACTGATTGCCACAGGAACCAGTAAAGGCTGCCCGTTCAGTCCGTCCTGCAATTGCTGAGTAAGTTTTCTGCTAACACACTCAATGTGAACTTTAGCCAGATTAAGCCAGGCCAGACTGTACTCATTGCGAATAAGAGCATAAACACCATTAAACACCGACAGCACACGCCAGTTTTGTGCCGCTTTAAACTCTGCCTCTGACTCCGTGTTTAGCTGCGTGCCAGCATTGCTTTGATGGGCCCGTGCGGCATTTGGCAACAACGACCCGGATGCTTTTCTCTCACCCAGAAAACTCGCACCTGACGCGCCCCGACAGGAGTTCGACTGGGTCCCTGATGACCGTTCATGCGAGCTGTAAGAATGCTGATGACTCATCGCAGGTTGTCCGTTTTCTGTGGCAACCAACTGGTTTAAAGCCTGTTCAATGCGGGTCAGAATAAAGTCATGCACTTGTCGCTGGCGGTGAAAGCGGACTTCATGCTTTGCCGGATGCACATTCACATCGACTTCTTCTGCAGGCAGTTCAAAGTAAAGTACAAAGGTCGGTACCCGCTCGTTCGGCAAATATTTTTCGTAGGCCTGACGTACCGCATGCGATAACAATTTATCGCGCATCATTCGGCCGTTGACAAAAAAATGCTGAATATCCCCCTGATGCCGACAATGCTCCGGCGGGACTAACCAGCCACTTAAGTGGAAGTCACCATCAACAGCGTCAATTGCTGCAGCCTGCTCAGCAAATCCACCGCCGCAAATTTTCGCCAACCGTTGTAACTGCTGTTTTTCAGTCTGAGCAGAAGGAAACGCTCTTACCGATTTGCCGTTATGATTAAGCTGGAATCCGACTTCAAAACGGCTAAGCGCAATCCGTTTTATAACTTCATCTATGTGGCTGAATTCAGTTTTTTCTGTGCGTAAAAACTTACGTCTGGCTGGCGTATTAAAGAATAGATCCTGTATATCGACGGTTGTGCCGTCCGGATGCGCAGCTGGTTCAACAGTCACTTGCATATCCCTACCTTCGGCCCACGCCTGCCAGGCTTCTTCCTGCTCTGGCGGCTTGGATATTAAGCGCAATCGCGACACAGAACTGATACTGGCCAGAGCTTCTCCCCGAAACCCCAGGCTACCAATATGCTCTAAATCGTCCAGACTCTGAATTTTACTGGTGGCGTGACGGCTCAGTGCCAGTGTCAGCTCCTGCTTAACAATACCACCGCCGTTATCGCGAATTCGAATGCGTTTGCTACCGCCCTGCTCAATATCCAGAATTAATTGCGTAGCCCCGGCATCCAATGCATTTTCTACCAGTTCTTTAACCACCGACGAAGGGCGCTCAACCACTTCGCCCGCAGCAATTTGGTTCGCGAGCTCTATCGGTAATTGTTGAATGGCCATCAGCGACTCGGAATTGTCAGTTTCTGACCAATTTTCAAGCTACTGGTGGTCAGGTTATTCTCGGTTTTAATGGCTTTGACGGTAGTATTATACTTCTGTGCCAGCACCGATAAGGAATCTCCGGACTTAACGGTATAAGTAAAACTGCTTTGGTTAGCTAAGTAGGTATTGTCTATTGGGTTGCTAACAAAATAACGGCGAATCCCGTTGTAAAGAGCCCGCGCCAGCTTTTGCTGATGAGCATTACTGGTTAACAACTGCTCTTCACGCGGATTTGAAATGAATCCAGTTTCCACCAGCAATGACGGTTTATCCGGTGACTTCAAAACCGCGAAACTCGCTGCCTGAGGGGTCTTTTTATGCATTTTGGTTACCGTCGACATTTCATCGATTATATGTTTCGCGGCACTGTAGGCCCCGGCAATGGAACTGTCCATTGACATATCCAACAGAGTCTCGGCCAAATAGGGTTCGTGCCCGTTCTTCCGCAAAATATCAGTAACGCCACCCAATAACTCAGATTGCTGCTCCCGATTTTCTAACCAGCGACCAACTTCGGATTCTGCCCGGCGTTTGGACAACACCCAGACCGAGCCACCGCTGGGCTGTGGTGTTCGAAAAGCGTCTGCATGAATCGAAACAAAAAAATCCGCTTTTACATCCCAGGCTTTTTGCGGTCGCTCGTTAAGGCCAACATAGTAGTCCCCGGTTCGAATCAAATAAGCCTGCATACCAGGGTCATCATTAATGAGTTTGGCCAATGCACGGGCAATACGAATAACGACGTGTTTTTCGTAAGTTCCGCGTGGACCAATAGAGCCGGGGTCATCACCACCATGCCCGGCATCAATTGCTATGGTTACGCGCCTGTCTTTCAGCTCTGAAACCGATTTTGCCGGCCCGCTCAGCTCTTTGGATTTACCGGGTAAATCAACCACCAACCGATCTTTATAGGACTCATTAGCTGGCAAGGTAAAAAGGTTAGCGTCGCTTTTAGAGTCCAGCTCAATAACAATACGGGTACTGTTAGCGTTTTTAGGTGAGCTTGTACGAATTTTATCGACCAGCAGCGATTCTTCGCCCAAGTTCGCCAAACCCGCTTTTAACGAAGTATTGTTAAAATCAATAACCAGCCGGTAAGGCTTTTGCTGATACAACGTAAAGTAAGAATAGTCGGGAGTGTCCGACAAGTCGAAAACCACCCGCGTTTTATCCGGAGATGGCCACACACGCACACTGTCTATACTGTTGTCGGCCCAGGCCCACAAAGGAACACAAGCAAACAAAAACACCCAAAATCGCTTCATCATAATGTTTTAATTATTTGTTGTCCGGCTTCAGTTAGCGCACTGAAAGTAAGTTTACGACCCGTGCCAGCATACTCGATTCTTATCTCAATGTCCGCACCGGGAAGCCAACCATAGCCTTTATCGGGCCACTCTATAAAGTTTAACGTATCTTCAGAAAAATAATCTCGAATTCCCATATATTCGAGCTCTTCCGGATCTGCCAGTCGATATAAATCGAAATGATGAATACGCCAGCCTTGCAGCTGGTAGGGCTCAACAAGAGTATAGGTCGGACTTTTCACCGCCCCTGAATGCCCCATAGCCTGAATAACACCGCGACAAAACGCCGTTTTTCCGGCACCTAACTCGCCTCTCAGATAAACCACTAAAGGGGTCTGTAAAACTTGTGAAAATTTCTTCGCAAGTGCTAACGTCCCCTCTTCATCAGCCAACTCACATTGGTGTACCTCAGTCATCATCCCTTCCATATCCATTCACCAACTGTCGTATATAAGGCAACAGATCCGAAGCTAAGGTTCCCCTCTCACCATCGTTTCCTGCCTCTTCGCCCGCTATAGCATGCCATAGGCTACCTGCAATCAGCGCTTGTGCCGGAGCCATTCTTTGCGCTAATAAGCCCGCGATTAATCCGGTTAACAGGTCGCCCATGCCACCGGAGGCCATTGCTGGTGAACCGCGGTCAATCAAACACCTACCTCTGTCGGTTACCAGCAAAGACCCCGCACCTTTCAGTAGTACCTGCGCACCGTATTTTTCACGTAGTTTTGTTGCCGCAGCAAAACGATCCGACGCTATTTCATCGGTCGTAATTTGCAGTAACCGCGCAGCTTCACCAGGGTGCGGTGTTAGTAATAATTTGGGTGAATGAACGGGGTTACTGGCTAATAGATTTAAACCATCGGCATCAATAACTTTCAGCACATCGGTTGCCATCACCTGCGAAAAAACCTCCTGACTCCAGGAGCCTTGCCCCAGCCCGGGTCCCAGAGCAACAGCAGAAGCTTCTCGCAGCAGCGGCTTAAGAGCATCGGTTTCTTTTATGCCATGCACCATAGCTTCAGGCTGAGCTGCCGCAACAATTGCCTGCACCTGCGGATGACACGCCACGGACACTTTGCCCGCCCCCGCACGCAGCGCCGACTGCATTGCCAATATCACAGCTCCGGACATGCCCGGCTGACCACCGACAATTAGCACGTGTCCTTGCTCACCTTTGTGAGTGCAGCGTGAACGAGGCGCTAGCCAGCCGCCAACCCGGCCTGCATTAACCCTGAACCAGTCGGCTTCATTTTGCTGTCTAAACGTGCTGCCAACACCTAAGTCTTCAAGTTTTAACTCACCGGTGTGCTCTTGAGCCTTTCCGGTAAGCAAGCCACGCTTTAACGCCACCAGACAGACGGTAAGATGAGCGCGAACCGCCGCACCGGGCACATGACCCGTATCAGCATTTAACCCCGACGGCACGTCCACTGAAACCACCGGCGTCGTGCTACCATTCACCCGCTGAACCCAGCTTACCGGGTCGCCCTCAAGCGCACGATTCAAACCCACACCAAATAAGGCATCCACCAACACATCAAACTGCTCGGGCGAGCAATCCAGCAAGGGCTTTTCACTTCCGCCTTGTTCACGCCAAGCAGCACGGGCTTTGTGCGCGTCAGACTCCAATGGCTCCGGCAATTCAACATTGGGTTTAAGCGCAAAAACTTGCACCTGATAACCGGCCTTCTGAGCCAGTCGGGCGACAATATAGCCATCACCACCGTTATTCCCTTCACCACAACAGACCGCCATGCGTGCCGGTGCCGGAAAGTAAGATTGTAGCTGATGAAAAACCGCTTTCCCGGCCGCCGACATCAGTTGCGTCATGTTCATCGAGCAAGCTTCAGCGGCTTTTTGTTCGCCCTGCTGTACTTGCTCAACGCGATAAAGACAGTTGATAAAACGGCTGCCGTCGGTGTCTGTCATAATGGCTCCCTACAATTTGTTTAGTCTGGCTTAAATACCCCAATGACCTGATCAAACTGACGCTGGCTACCACCACCCTGCTCTTTAGGTTCACTAAACCGGTGCTTACATTGCACGCACTCAACTTGTTCGGTATCGTTTTCGATGAAGAGCATGAGTGTGTCCATGGCATCGCATTTGGGGCAAACGGCCCCGGCAATAAATCGCTTCTTTTCTCTAGCCACAACAGCTCCTGTGTTAGAATTGTGAGCAGAACACGTCTATGATACCGCAGCTGAACAGCTGTACAAAATGAAGAGTAGTTTATGATCCGTGCTGAAGCTATCACCTTATTGCGTGGCGGTGATGTTTTATTTGAAGACAGTGACTTACAAGTATTCCCGGGACATCGCGTTGGCTTAGTAGGCCGTAATGGCTGCGGCAAGTCCTCGTTGTTTGCCATGCTGCGTGGTGAACTCAGTGCCGACAGCGGTAATATTCACCTGCCAGCGGAGTGGCGAATTGCCAGCGTAGCCCAGGACACTCCCGCACTGGATAAATCCGCTATCGATTACGTAATGGACGGTGACGCCGAGTTTCGGCAGTTGGAAGCGCAACTCGCGCAGGCCGAAAGCGATAACAACGGCGAAGCCATTGCGCACTGTCACGACAAGTTGGCTTCCATCGGAGCTTATGATATTCAGCCCAGAACCGCCAGTTTAATGGCTGGCCTTGGCTTTACTCAGGAACAATTGCAACAGCCGGTAAAAGCATTTTCCGGTGGTTGGCGTATGCGCCTTAATTTGGCACAGGTACTCATAGCCCGCGCCGACTTAATGCTGCTGGATGAGCCCACTAACCATCTGGATGTTGACGCCATTTTCTGGCTGGAAAGCTGGCTGAAACAGTACGACGGAACCCTGCTATTGATATCGCACGACCGTGACTTTCTCGACTCGGTCACTACCGACATTACGCATATTGAGCATAAAAAGCTGAACAGCTACCGCGGTAACTACTCTCTGTTTGAGCGGCAGCGCGCCGAGCACATGGCTCAGCAACAAAGCGAGTACGAAAAAGCTCAGGTTATGCGTCAGCACTTACAAGCTTACGTTGACCGTTTTCGTTATAAAGCCAGCAAAGCCAAACAAGCACAGAGCCGTTTAAAAGCTATTGAGAAGTTGCCTAACCAGGCGCCACTGCGCGCCGAAAGTGGTATCGACTTTCACTTTTTAACACCAGAGAAGCTGCCAAATCCGCTGCTAACGCTGCGCGACGCCAAAGCTGGCTATGGTGACACCACCATTCTTGAGCAGATTAAGCTAAATTTGGTGCCGGGAACTAGGTTAGGCTTGCTTGGCCGAAACGGCGCCGGTAAATCAACGCTGATTAAACTGCTGGCGGGTGAATTGGAGCCGATGGCTGGTGAGCGGTTGGTTAACCCAGGTCTCAGCATTGGTTATTTTGCTCAGCATCAGCTGGAAACTCTGGACTTGGCAGCCTCAGCGCTGCTGCACTTGCAGCGCATTGATAAACAAGCGACTGAACAAAAGTTGCGTGACTTTTTAGGTAACTTTGGTTTTTCCGGTGATCAGGCCACACGATCGGTCGAACCCATGTCCGGTGGGGAAAAAGCCCGATTGGCGTTAGCCCTCATTATTTACCAGCGTCCTAACCTGTTACTGCTAGATGAGCCGACTAACCACCTGGATCTCGGCTTGCGCGACGCACTGGTCGCGGCTTTGCAGGAATATGAAGGCGCGTTGATTGTGGTTTCGCACGACAGACATTTGCTACGTACCACGGTAGATGAATTTTGTCTGGTTGCCGACGGCAAAGCAGAAACTTTCGACGGCGATTTAGATGCCTATCACGATTGGTTACAGCAACAGGCGGCTAATGACAAACGTAGCGAGCAACCCGCTACTCGCCAACGCGATGACCGCAAACAGCAAAAACGTAAGGAAGCCGAGGCGCGACAAAAAACTAAGCCTTTACGCCAACAAATAGAGAAGGCAGAAAAGAATATTCATTCGCTGGAGCTGACGCTAGCCGATATTCACGAGCAACTGAGTGACAGCACCTTGTATGACGATGCCAATAAAGCCAAATTGCAAAAGCTGTTAGACCAGCAGGCACAGGCGCAAAAAGATCTGCAACAACAGGAAAACCTCTGGATGACAGCAGAAGAAGAACTGGCAGAATTAACAGAAGAGTTGCAGCAAGCGGAGGATAAATGATCATTCCCTGGCAGGAAATTGATCAGGAAACCCTGAACAATTTAATGGAATCTATTGTACTGCGCGAAGGAACCGATTACGGCAGTCAGGAGCTCAGCTTTGAAACGAAAGTGGAGCAACTGAAGCAACGCCTGAAGTCCGGCGAAGCCGTCATTGTTTACTCTGAGTTGCATGAAAGTGTCGATGTAGTCAACAAAGACAGTGTTACCGGAAACGAGCCTGACGGGCAATAAAGACTTCTTCCCAGGGAACACTTTGGTCACCCAGAACTAAGAAGTTCGGGTTCAGCAGGCTAACCGTGCGGTTGTAGGTAATGGGCTCAAAGTTCTCATTCACTATGCGACCGCCAGCTTCTCCTACAATAACTTGCGATGCAGCGGTATCCCATTCTCCGGTAGGTCCCAGACGTAAAAAACAATCGGCTTTGCCCTCGGCAATAAAACAGGCTTTTAGTGAACAGCTACCCGTTGGTAAAGGCTGAATATCACGTTTTGTCTGCAAACGATTAAACACAGGCTCTCGTGCCTGTTGCCGACTTATTGCAATAATAATAGGGTCAGCCTGAGGGTCACTAAACTTGCGCACGCTTATGGACTGCTTTTCGTTCTCTTTTTGTTTAAAGGCGCCAGCACCTTTGCGAGCATAGTAAAGCGTTTCCCCGACCGGCCAGAAAATAACGCCAATGACAGGCTCGTTGTTTTCTACGTAAGCAATGTTGACAGCAAAGTCTCCGGAGCGGGAAATAAACTCCTGAGTACCATCTATCGGGTCGATAATAAAATAGGCCTTCCATTGACGACGCTCATTATAGTCCTGATGCTCGCTTTCTTCAGAAATAACCGGAATATCAGGGAATGACTGCTTGAGTCGATCTTCTATTAGTTCGCTGGCAACAAGATCTGCGGTAGTCACTGGAGAATCGTCTTTTTTCTCGGCCGTTTTATAGTCACGCCGCTCGTACATTGACAGAATAACGCCACCTGCTTCGAATGCTATTTCCTTCAGTTTCTCCAGCATTGTTTCTGCCACTACTGTGCCTCACTCAGATTACGCAAAAGCATTAACAGCGCCGCAACACTTCGCGCTTCAGAAAAATCGGGTTGAGCCAGCAGGTTGTCAATATCGTTTAATGGCCAGGTCACTTTTTCCAACGGCTCAGGTTCGTCGCCCGGCAAGCTTTCGGGGTATAAATCGCGAGCTACGAAAACACTCATTTTGGCGGAGAAAAACTGAGGCGCGAGAGACACTTCCATTAAGAATTCAAGTTGACGGCTGCCGTAATCAACTTCTTCTTTTAGCTCACGCTGAGCAGCCTCTTCCGGGGTTTCGCCCGGGTCAATCAGGCCTTTGGGAAAACCGAGTTGATAGTCGTGAAGGCCTGCAGCGTATTCCCGAATCAGTAACAAAGTTTCTTCATCCAGGCAGGGAACAATCATAACCGCGCCGCGACCGCTGCCTTTCATGCGCTCAAACTGACGCTGCTCACCATTGCTAAATTTAAGATCGACGGCCTCAATACGCATTAAGCGGCTTTGCGCTACAACACGACGAGCCAGAATTTGCGGGACTTGTTTTTCTTTACTCATACAACGGTTCCAAGTCATTGTCTCTCTTTACTATAACGACTCTGCGCACAGAAAACAGTGTCAATTTACGCTTTTCTTATACAGTGCTACTATCTAAAGCCCGTACACCGGTAGTGAAGCGAGTAATATGACTGCAATAAAGCCTGAAACCGAAACAGAATTCGATGTCGTTGTCATCGGTACTGGTCCCGGCGGCGAAGGCGCTGCCATGCAATTGGCCAAAAGCGGCTACAACGTTGCCATAGTAGAAAAACATAAAGCCCTTGGCGGCGGTTGCACGCATTGGGGAACCATTCCATCCAAAGCTTTGCGACACTCCGTCAGTCGTCTAATTGAATACAATAATAATCCATTGTTTTCCGGCCCTGGCTGGCAGAGCGGTATGACTTTCAGTCACATACTGCACTATGCAGAATCGGTTATTCGTAAACAGGTGAAATTACGCAGTTCGTTTTACGACCGTAACGACGTTACTGTGGTGCACGGTACAGCTTCTTTTTTAGACAAGAACCGCATTCGGGTCACCAAACTGGACGGCTCTGTCGATGACTTGATCACAAAACATGTCGTTATCGCTACAGGGTCACGCCCATACAACCCGAAAGACGTCGACTTTTCGCATCCGCGCATTTACGACTCAGATAAAGTGTTGTCGTTGTCTCATGAACCTAAAACCATTCTGATATACGGTGCAGGTGTGGTGGGCAGTGAATACGCCAGTATTTTCCGGGGTATGGGCGTTAAAGTGGACTTAATAAACCAGCGTGAACGCCTGCTTTCTTTTCTGGATGCTGAAATTTCAGATGCGCTGAGTTATCACTTGCGCAACAGTGGCGTTGTCATTCGCCACAATGAAGAATACGAAAGCATTACCGGGCACGATGACAAAGTGGTGCTGAAAACTAAGTCCGGTAAGACCATGGCTGCCGACTGTCTGCTTTTTGCTAATGGCCGTTCCGGTAACATTGAACAGCTTGACTGCCAGGCGGTAGGGCTTGAACCCAACTATCGCGGCCAATTGGAGGTAAATGAAAATTACCAGACCAGTGTCGATAATATTTATGCAGTTGGCGACATTATTGGTTACCCCAGTTTAGCCAGCGCAGCATACGATCAGGGACGGATCTGTGCTTCCGCTATTATTAACGGTAATTGCGACAAAGCACTTATCAGCGATATCCCTACCGGTATTTACACCATCCCGGAAATCAGCTCGGTTGGTAAAACTGAAGAAGAACTGACTGAAATGAAAGTGCCTTATGAGGTCGGCCGTGCGCAGTTTAAGCACCTTGCACGGGCGCAAATCTCCGGTGCCGACGTGGGTTGTCTGAAATTATTATTCCACCGTGAAACGCGAGAACTGCTGGGGCTTCACTGTTTTGGCGAGCGAGCTTCAGAAATTATCCACATTGGTCAGGCTATTATGGAGCAGAAAAACGGTGGTAACACCATCGACTACTTCGTCAACACCACCTTTAACTATCCGACCATGGCGGAAGCCTACCGGGTTGCGGCTCTTAACGGTATTAACCGCCTGTTGCTGTAATCAAGATTACTGCCGTTGCTGATTCAGCGGCAGTTCAATCCGTACGCACAAGCCGCCTTCCGGGCGGTTTTGCAGTTGTATACTGCCGTCGTGCCGGTCGACAATGCGCTTAATAATAGCCAGCCCCAGACCGGACCCAACGCCGCCACGCGCTTTATCGCCCTGAGTAAAAGGCTCAAATAATGTGGCCTGCTGCTCTTCGGGAATGCCCGGGCCGTCATCCGTTACTCTAAACCAAACACGTTTTTGCTTTTTATCATGCCCGGAGCTGACCACCACTTGATGTTTCCCGTAACGTTCGGCATTTTCCAGCAAATTAATAATGACTCGCTTCATAGACAAGGGACGTAACCAAACTCTGGGCAACTTGCCTAAATCCAGCTCAAACTGCTTTTGCCAGTTATCCGGAACATTCGCCACAGTTTGCTCTATCAGCTCATTCAGCGACTCTCTGCTGCTCGACTCCTGCTGATCAAGACGAACGTAATCAATAAACTGATCAATAATGTCGTTCATGTCGTCTATATCTTCAATAATGCCCTGAGCCAGGCAGTCTTCGCCCTGCGGCATCATTTCCGCAGCCAGACGAATGCGAGTAAGAGGGGTTCTTAAGTCGTGAGAAACACCGGCCATTAAAAGGTTACGGTCATTTTCCAACTCGCGAATACCGCGCGACATTTGATTAAAAGCGCGGGTCACAGCCACAATTTCGGTCGCCCCTTTTTCAGACAGTTGCTCAGGAAACTCTCCCCGTCCAACTCTTCGGGCAGAGTCCTCCAGAGCTTTTAACGGTCGGTTTAACCAGTTGGCAAATAGCATACCGCCGAACACGCTCAGCAAACCAATGAGTACCAGGTACATCACCAATGGCGAGAAGCGTCCCTGCTGCATACTATCCAGGGGCACGCGTATCCAGAAGTCAGGCGCACGCGGAGGTTTTACCCACAAATAGAATTTATTACCCTGAGCTACCCGTACTTGCGCTTCACCACCCAGCATATCACTCATGTCATCCGATAAATAACCATAATAGGTTGAGTTACCTAAGCCCTGCTTTTCAGCGGCTTCATCATTAAAGACTTCAATGCCGGTCGCTTCAGTATAACTGGTCATGAGCTCGCGCTCGGTTTCAGCTAAATGCTGACGGGGGATAAACATGGTGCGGATGTGTTTAGCAACCAGCTCATTAATTTGTTCTATAGAGGGTCTGACAACATAATTGCTTACCATCACGTAAGAAACGAGCTGGTTAATAAGCAACACCAGAGCCAGCAGCGCAACCGTGCGGGCAAACGCTGACTTAGGAAAAAGTTTCATCAGGACTTCAGTTGACCATCCGGCACAAACACGTAGCCCAGACCCCACACCGTCTGAATATATCGGGGCTTAGTCGGATCGACTTCCAGCATACGTCTTAAACGAGACACCTGCACGTCAATCGAGCGCTCCAGCGCACTGTAGTCACGACCACGAGCCAGATGCATTAACTTGTCGCGCGAAAGTGGCTGCCGTGCATTATTAACAAGAGCTTTGAGTACCGCAAATTCACCACTGGTCAGCGGCATAGGTGTGTCGCCGCGAAACATTTCGCGAGTACCCAGATTCAGCCGAAATTCACCGAAGGTTATTTCCTGATCTTCCTGCGAGGGAGCACCAGGAGCTTCGGTACCCCGCCGGCGCAGTACCGCTCTGACGCGAGCTAACAGCTCTCTAGGGTTAAAAGGCTTAGCCAGATAGTCATCAGCACCGAGTTCCAGGCCAATAATACGGTCCACTTCGTCGCCCTTTGCGGTTAGCATAATGACCGGCAGATTGTTTCCCTGGCTACGCAAACGCTTGCAAATGGAGAGTCCGTCTTCGCCCGGCAGCATTAAATCCAGTACGAGTAAATTAAAGTTTTCCCGGGTCAGCAAGCGGTCCATTTGCTCAGAGTCCTGCGCCACCCGTACCTGAAAGTTTTGCTCAGTAAGATAACGCTCCAGCAAGCTTCGCAGCCGTGCGTCATCATCTACCACTAAAATTTTTAATGTTTCCTGCATCATCAGTTTTGTTTTCCAAGCTGCTATGCCTCAGCCATAAAGATACACCGCCTGACAGCTTTATAGAAGCAGGCTTCTGTTAGCAAATGTTTCAGTTAACGGTGCCAGTAACGCTGCATTTCAACGTATAGAAACGAAGCCGTCCAGGTAATTAAAACTAAACCAGTTAAACTCTCCACACCAGTTAAAAAGCGGAGTGCTCCCGAAGGCTCTATATCGCCAAAACCAACCGTACTAAAAACCGTGAAAGAAAAGTATAAAGCATCCAAAAAACTTCCATCAAAATTACCGACTAAGGTGCCAAAACCTTCCTCGTGATGCATAAAGTAATAAGCAAGCGCAAAAATAGAGACCTCTACGGTATGCGCGATGATTGCGAGCATGACCCCAAACATCAGTCGAATTTGAGTGAACATTCTCATGTGAGTGATCAGCCAACCTATTCGGTTAAGCGCTTCGTAGTGAAAAATAACCGCTAAGCCGACGATAATCGAGTTACAGATAAAGGAAATTAGCATTGCTTAAACTCGCTCATCAGACATCCAGAAGTGGCTTGGTTCTGGCCTGTCAAAATAGTACCCCTGAAAACAAAAACACCCCATTTCCTGTAGTTTATGCAAGTGCTCCTCCGTTTCGACTCCTTCCGCGATAATGGCTAAATCAAGACTTTTGCCCAGTGCTATCACCGTTCTTACTATAGCTTCATCGCTGTTGCCGTTTTTCATGTCTCGCACAAAAGATTGATCTATCTTTAACGAATTTAAGGGCAAACGTTTCAGATAACCCAAAGAGGCGTAACCGGTTCCAAAATCATCCAGCGCAAAGGTCACTCCCAGGCGTTTTAGCCTTTCCATATTCGCAGCCGTGTTTTCAATATCATCAATGAGTAAACTCTCGGTTACTTCCAGCTCAAGCAACTCTCCGGGAATACCAGCCGCCGTTAAACGGGCCTCAATATCTTCTACAAATCCGGGGGATTTAAACTGGCTGGCACTGACGTTTATCGCAACACGTCCGCCTTTATCACTTATAGCGTGTTGCAATTTGGGAATGGCAGCCAGTACCTGATTCAGCACCAACCGATGCAGGTCGGGCATGAGTCCCTGACTTTCGGCTAACGGAATAAACTCTGCGGGAGACACCCAGCCAAGTTCTTCGTCGTACCAACGGAGTAACGCTTCAAAGCCCAAACAACGCTGGCTGGCCTCATCCGTTAGCTGTTGGTACTGCGGCTGAAAATACACTTCCAGTGACTCTGTCGTTATTGCCTGTCGTAACCCAGTTATCATCTTTTGCCGATAATTAAATTCGCGCTGTATGCCCGTATTAAAAAATTGCAGCTTTGATGCATTGGTCTCTTTTGCCTGCGACAGCGCCAGGTCGGCTCCCTGAAGTAGATCTCCGGTGTTTTGCGCATCGGAAAACAAAGTGACGCCCATACTGACTGATATCGACTCCGTTTTTTCGCCTAATTGGTAAGGCTCACTTAAACGCTCTACCAACACCTGCAGGCGCTGACGCAGATTCTTATCGTCCAGCAGATTAATACCGCTTTTACTCTTTAACAGCACCATAAATTCATCGGCCCCCAGACGTCCGGCAGTTTCAGTCTGAAGCAGCTCAGACTCCAGTCTCTGGCCAAACAGAACCAAAAGCTCGTCTCCCGCGTCATGGCTTACGCTGTCATTCACTTTCTTGAACTGGTCGATATCCAACATTGCCAGCACACCATCATCGCCGCCATTCTGGTAACGATAAAACTCGTCTTTCAAACGCTCCAGCATGAAACGTCTATTCGCCAGGCCGGTTAAAGGGTCGAAGTACGCAAGAGACTGAATTTCTTCTTTCATGCTCTGGTATTCTGAAATGTCAGTACAAATTCCGCACAAGCCAATAACCTTCTTATTGGCATCATATAACGGCACTTTTACAGACCAAAAATGAAGCGGATTTTTTTTGTCAGGCAGAAAGCTCATTTCTTCCTGAGCCGCCCGTTTACCGCTTTTTATTACTTTGTTGTCAAAAACTTTAAGCGTATCGGCGGTGCTTTTATCAAACAAATCGGCATCGGTTTTTCCGATGAAATCACCCAGTTTTAACTGAAACAGTTTTAAAACCTGCTGGTTCGCATACTGATACTTCAGGTCTTTATCTTTGATAAAAATATAAGCTTCAACACTGTCTAAAATGGTATTCAAACGATACTTACTTTCAGCCAGCGCTTGTGTTTTTTCGGTAACCTTGCGACGCAAAAGCAGATTAAACCCAACAACAGTCAAGAATAGTAAGACCAATGCCGTCATTAACCACCAAACGTAAACAGAAATTGTTAAGTGACTTTGCCCTGAACTCCAGCGTTCAATAATTTCATAGTAATCGGAGTTTTCATCGGCTTTTAAGCGCTTTAGCTCTCTGTCCAGAGTTGACAGAATATCTGCATGAGAACCTTTAGGAACGGCAAAGAAAACCTCATTAGGAAGAAACATGATGGGGGTCATTTCAATGGCATATTCTGTCACCTGCTTATCGCCAAAAAGCTGATCCGCCGAAGTGGCGTTGACCTTTCCCGCAACAACCGCATCAAACCCTTCGGCAAGGCTCTGCACCGGATAAAGCTCACTGTTTAGATCAAAATTCTCAATTAATTGTTTTAGATACTCTTCCTGAACAGAGTCCCGCAGTACCGCCACACGTTTGTTGTTCAAATCTAAAAGGTTGGTAATTTTTTCTTCTTTCGGCGCATAAAGCTGTGACCAACTCAATAAAGCAGGCTCATTATGAAAACTAGCCCAAGTCTCTCTTTCATCGTTTTTCACAACATCCGGGAAAATATCAATTCGACCTTCGCGCAAGAGCTTTAAGCATTGATCCCATTCACATTCTACCGGCACCAGTTGCCAATTATGACGCTGTGCAATAGTCATAAGAAGCTGGCCATGAATACCGCTCAACTGGCCGTATTCATCGAACATGATTTTGGGCGGGTTGTCATAAACACCCACTTTCAATGTTACATCCTGAGCCATTGACCCCGAAGCAAGTAGCAATAAAGCAATAGCAATAAGGTTTCGCAAGAAGGGTGGCACCTAATGTTAGTGAGTTGTATAACCCTAGAATAGGCTCATTTGAGTCATGAGAAAAGACCTAAAATAAAAGGCCCTCCAACAGGAGGGCCGCGCAACTTATAGAAAGCTTCACTTAGAAGCGTTACATGTCTTTATTTCTATCATTTACTTCTTACGAAGATCCTGCAGAGCTTCGTTCATTTTAAACAGAACAATAAGAAGCTCACACCAAATTCTGGCACCAACGCCTCCGGCCAGAGCGTAAAATATCCCTTTAAGGAAGTTACCAAAGGTAAAACCTTCATATCCCATAAACATAGTGCTTACCCCACCAACAACGGCGGCCAAAAGCAAAATCCAATACACAAAGGTAATGATCTTCGGCGTCAGCATATTGTTAAAAAATAGAACGTCTTTCATTTTTTATCTCCTTGTTATATAGGCGTAAACAGTTTTTATAGTAAGAAAAGAATAAGCCGACAGAGTTTACGCAATGTCCGACATCCTTTTCAGAACAGCAACTATCTGTTTGATATTAATCGACTTAGATACAGTTCACAATATCCGGCAACTAGTGTTTACAAAAGAATGTGATAAATCTCACAGCATTGGCCTTTCATTAAGTAACCTGAGTAGCCATATATGGCTTACATACAACCTAATAAAGAGGGAACTCTATGACGACTTATAAAGCGATTAAACTGGTTAAGCGCCCTGAGCCGGGCCCAGTCTCAGCGGACATTTTTGAAGTAACGGAAAAGGAGCTCCCGAAAGCCGGTTCCGGTGAAATATTAATAAAACAGCGGCAAATGTCGCTTGATCCTGCGATGTTTGGCTGGATGAGCCCCGATACAGAGAGCTACATACCACCAGTTGAATTAAACACGGTAATGCGCAGCTCGGGTGTTGGAGAGGTTGTCGAGAGTAACCATCCTGACTTTGAAGTCGGCGACCGGGTTATGGGTATGATGGGCTGGCAGGAGTATGCGCTGAGCGATGGTAAGGGCATTAACAAGGTTCAGGCCGACGTACCTGACGAAACTGTACTCTCAGTATTCGCCTTACCCGGGTTAACTGCTACGCAAGGGTTACTTAATGTAGGTAAACCTAAAAATGGAGAAACCATCGTAGTAACAGGCGCTGCAGGTTCAGTCGGCTCAATTGTCGGTCAGATAGCAAAAGCCGAAGGCCTTAAAGTGATAGGTGTTGTCGGGAGTGACGAAAAAGCCAACTGGATAGTCAACGAACTTGGTTTCGACGGCGCGATTAATTATAAAACTGATGATTTGCGCGACCAACTGACTAAGCTGACTCCTGATGGCGTAGATTTATACTTTGAAAATACCGGCGGCCCCATTCAAAACCTGGTGGTTGAACGTATGAACGCGCACGGTCGTGTGGTGGTTTGCGGCATGATAGCCGACTACGATAAAGAAGTGCCCAGCCCCGGACCAAGCTGGGTGCCTGTTATTAAAAAGCGGCTGACAATTCAGGGCTTTACCATGCCAGATCACTTCGACCAAATTCCAAGCTTGCTGCAACAACTGACGCCTTACGTTATGTCCGGCAAAATAAAACACCGTTCGCATATTCTTGAAGGGCTGGAATCAGCCATTGAGGGACTGAACATGTTCTTTACCGGCGACAATAAAGGTAAGTTGATTGTGAAGCTTTAAGCCATTTTATATGCGGCTTTTCAGTGAGGCTATATTACAGCCCTGAAAAGCCGCCTTTCTAATGAACTCGATAAATACTCATCATTAAAGCTCAACATCCAATTCAAAATCTACTGATTCAGTTTCACCCTTATACCAAATTTCAAAGCTTTCCGGATGACCATAAAAATAATAGACATCTACTGGCTTGCCATCTTGGCGCGGTAAACTTAGTGTACTTATCTCAGCTAAGTAACCCTGAGAGTCTTTGGCAAAAACGTGATTGCGCCGTTGCACCAACCGCGACTCAACGTCCTCAATTTCTCTTGGCGTAAACTCCGCATAATCAACAATTAGCTTGTTTCCTTCGATATTCACGCCTGTCGGGAGGTCATTTTTTGCGTAGTTCTCTTTAATGATATTGGGCGCGGTTAACACCGATATATTTGCTTTCACGCGCGTTGGTGGCACACTGAAAAGTTCAGGATCATATTCCAGCCGACTAACGGTGAAGCGAAAAGCGCTGTTCTTGTCATCAATTTCCGTTACCGGTTCACCGTCGGCGTCAAAAAACTGCACGTCGCTACTGTACGCTATATCGTAACGATCAAAAATATGAATAAATAAGTCACTTTGCACTGTCGGATAATGCAAAAACACTTGCTTCGGATGCTTTATTCCCGGGTCATATGTAATATTTCGCTGACGAATTTCAATTTCGTCGTGCATTGCTTCTGCGCTCAAATCCACATAGCTGGCATTCACCTCTGAATCGCCGTTGTATATCGGTAATGTTGTCTTAACCGTCGGTAATTCATCGAAATCAATCTGCTTCGCTGGAGCTTTTTGTGCAAACGAATATACGGGTAATTCAAGTGTCTGCTTAACTTCTTTTCGTGACTCGCCACCGGCTACTATCGTTACTTCGGCAGTCTCAACCGGACCATGAAATGCAAATGCACTATAAAGCGTCGAGCTTTCATCTTTGCCCATGCGCTCATTTAAATCATCAAGAGCTTTCTGCGCCTCGGATTTATTGAGGTTACCGTTTGCAGCCTGATTAATAAGCTCGCCTAACAAAGACTCTACGCGCTCATAATTTTTCATCGGAACCCGGTCGATAATGCGGTTTCGGATGTATCGTCCGTTCTTAGCTTTCGCTTCGCCGATAATATCTTGCTTACGCAAAGTCGTTTGAGAGGTCGTTTTAACATCGACTTCAATGACATAAGAATAGTCATTCATTTCAATTAGGGTGACTCTGTAACCGTCTTTATCTTGAGTTTTTCCAACATCATCTGCGGTTAACTCAAACTGAATCAGCTTCTCAGGTAATTCAGTAGAGAACTCGCCCTTAATCGCTGTTGGCTGCGGTGCACTCTTATTACCCAGAGCTGGCACACAATAGGCTTCACCCCGGCGGACAATGTCTCTAGTTTCCATTTTCCCTTTAGTAAAGTCCGGAATACGGAGCTTTTCGCCATTATCCAGTACCAGCGCATCAAGCTTCAGTTCGTTAGCAAAAGGAAAACCGTGCCCGTCGGAGTATCTCCTACACTCCATTAAATCCATACGTTTCACTGCCAGGAGACTGCTCAGGAAGGCAGCACTCATTGCCTGGTAATCATTATAGTCGCTCAAACGCGCCAGCACAGAAGTCGAATACTCAATTTCGTAAGGCTTCATATCTAATGAGAGTGATTCCATCACTTCATAATAATTAGACTCTTCTTCCATCCATAAGAACTTAGCCAATGCTTTGTCATCAAGAGTACGGAGTTGCTTATAGCGTGCGTTATTGAGTTGTTTTCGCTGCTCTATCTGTTGCTGCATAGAGATCTTTTCCTTTGGTTCAGCGTCTACTTGCCAAAGCAATGTTGCTAACATTACGGCGACACCGACTCCTTTCATGCCTATGCTTTTCATCCGCTTATTGTTCCCTAACCACCAACGCTTTTTAAAGTGTACCGAAATATATGAAGCCTCATCTATTTTTACAGAACTTTAACGCTGCCAAGTAAGTGGCTTAACCCGCCAAAAACCGCAGTACACTCATTACTGCGCTGTACGCAATTGAAGCTATGGATTTAGCGCGTCGAGGCCGGAGTAGCTCAGAAATAACAATGTTCCCGCCCTGCTCCAACTTTGCGCGCCAGAAAATAAAAGAAATCACCTTTAAAGAATGGGTGCTATTGGAAATAACGATATTTGAGCGGATAAGTGGCAACAGCAGCAGAGAGCGGCTGTATATCACATCGTTTCCATCAGAAATTTTAAACCGGCTGGTCAGACGATCATAAGATACCAATATTCGCGTATCGCCCACCTGATGGCTTTGCTGCTGAATCCTTTTGAACACGCTGTTCCATTAAGTAATATTAACAAACTCCCCGCTCACCAACGTTTTTAGATCTTCAGGGTCTAATTCCATATCTACCCCCCTACGACCGGCGCTTATAAATACGGTGGAGTTACAAATTGCAGAGGCATCAATTATTGTCCTGAGCCGTTTTTTCTGGCCAAGCGGACTGACGCCTCCCAGAACATAGCCCGTAGCACGTTCGACATCACTCTGAGTCGCCATTGCAGCCTTCTTTGCACCCAAAGCTTTTGCTATCAACTTAAGGCTTAACCGTGATGAAACCGGAATGATGCCTACAGCCAATTCTATACCGTCAAGACTGACAACTAAGGTTTTGAATACTTGTTCCCGCGGAACGCCCAACTTCTCGGCAGCTTCGTCACCATAAGATTCACTGGCCGGGTCATGGGAATACTCGTGTACTTTAAAAGAAATCTTATTCTTTCTGGCAACATCAATTGCGGGAGTCATTGCGGTTTACTCTCTATTCGCCACTACTTATTTTCTTTAAAAGGTATAGGTTACTAATTACTTGTCCAACTTCAAAAAATTGAACTTTCTGTTATCTATGTTAATACTTCCTTATAAAGTTTACCTTATTTTCAGGATTGGCTTCTATGACCAAGACAGCGCTAATGATTCGCCAGCAAATCAATCTTGGGTTTGTAATCGTCTTGGTATTGGCCCTGGCTGTTATTGTTGCCGTTGTCGAAATGAAGGTAAAACCTGATTTAATCTCCCAGCAGCAACAGCAGATCTCGGTCAATCAAGCGGGGCTGTCTGACTTACTTACCGCTCGACTGGGTCAAATTGAACTGCTGACAAGTACGTTAGCCCTGGCTGCCTCAGAACTCCCTAAAGATGAAGATTTATTCAAACAGCTTTTCCCATCCATTATTGATAACCACGGCGACTCGGCTATTTCCGGCGGCGGTATCTGGCCCGAACCCAACGCCTTTACCGACGGTGTTCAACGTCGTAGCTTTTTCTGGGGGCGCACCGACAATGGCATAGAATATCTGGATGACTATAACGTACCCGGTGGCTCTGGTTATCACAATGAGAGTTGGTATCAGGCAGGAAAAGGAGCGCCTTCAGACAGCTGTACCTGGTCAGAAGCTTACATCGACCCTTTTACTCAAACACCTATGGTAACTTGTACTATTCCTATTCAGGAAAACAATCGCTTCGCCGGGGTTGCTACAGTGGACATGATGCTTGACGGCATTACTGAGATATTTGAACAGTACGGAAAGAACAATGAGGGTTATGTCTTTACAATTGATTCCACGGGCCAAATGATTAGCTTTCCACAATCTTCAGTTCAGATTGTAAAAGATGACGACTCGCTAATGACAGCCAATGAACTGGCGAATAAAGCGACATGGCTAGAAGATACCCTCAATACTGCCGTCAACCTTAAGGGAACCGAAACAATCGAACTGGAAGAAGACGCTATTTTAGATGAAGCCGCACACGTTGACCTGATAAAGCATCCGCAAACTGGCTGGACAATTGGATTAATTGTACCAAAAGACAAAATGACCTCAGTGGCTCAGGATATGGGACTTTTCCTGATGCTGGCTATTGGCGCTCTGCTATTGGCCGTTGGCATTCTGGCGGCATTCTTTTTCCGTAACCTACTGGCAAAAATTCAGCAAACGACCAAACAGATTCAAGGGCTTATCAGCGGCGGTACCGCTCAGGCTCTTGACGTTGGTACCATGAACGAAATAGGCGAACTGCGACAGGCAGTAAATGCTTATGGCAATAAGCTGAAGTCGATACTCGACGAAATTCATAATGAATCGAACAATCTGGTTCATGATGCCGACAAATTGAAGATATTCAGTAATGAGTTTCTGGATAAAGCCAACAGCCTGAGTGATGAAAACCATACGCTGGCGGCGGCAACTGAAGAGCTGGGTGCCAGCTCACAGGATGTCGCTAACTTTGCCGATGAGACCAAAGTTACCGTTGAAAGAATTCATCAGGATGTACTCAATAGTGGTCAGGAAATGGCGCGCGCAACAACGACCATGCAAACTCTGGCCAAAGCCATAGCGGACGCGCAGCGGAACATTCTGAAACTGGATGAGAATAGCAAACAGGCTAACGGCATGTTGAGTGTGATTCGTGATATTTCTGAGCAAACGAATCTATTAGCGCTAAACGCCGCAATTGAAGCCGCTCGTGCCGGAGAAAGTGGTCGGGGTTTCGCGGTTGTTGCCGATGAAGTCCGCAACCTGGCGGCAAAAAGCCAAAGCTCAGCCGTAGAAATAGAAGCCGTACTTAATCAGTTGCAATTAGGCTCCAAAGAGTCGGTCGCTTCCATGGAGCACGGGCAGAACCAAACTAAGAATGCCGTTGAGTCGACGGAATCCACGTCGGCACACTTGCAGCAAGTGGTTGAGGCCTTCTCTCAAATAACCGAAAAAGCCACCCAGATAGCCGAGGCTTCTGCCGAACAACAAAAAGTGTCGAACGAATTAAGCCAGTTTGTTAATCGTCTGCAAGCACTTACAGCCAGTAATGCCGATGATTCAAATCACTTAAGTCAAATGAGCGAAAAGATTGATGCCATTGCCAAGAGGTTAAATGCAATGAATTAGAGAAAAACCTCCTGACGTCATTGCATCCTCTTATTGCTCGCACTCCGACGATACCCAGGAAGCCTCGCGATAGGTCGTTACTGAGCTATCGTTAGTGGTTGTAACCTCACTGGAATAATGTTCGTTGCTGTGCACCGTAATCAATGCATCGACTTCCGTAGTACGCCCACCGGCTTCGCACGACGCCGCAACTTCAATTTTATCTCCGTCCCGGGAGATATCCATATCCTGACACCCGGTCTCATTCCAACGTTTGCGCATAGTAGCGACCATATCGCTACCTTCCTCAGCTGTGAGACACTCCTGCGAGCTTTGTTCTCGCGTAAGCTGCTTAGGAATACCCTCTCCTTCCATTGAAGAAGTAATTTCCCATACCCCCGGTTTCAGGTCATTCGCCAAAACTGAGAATGAGCAGGCTAGAAGCAGCATGCCTGATAGTAAAATCCGTGACATAATTTTCTCCTTTAAGTGGGCGCGCACGCCCGTTAGTCATTTTTTGGATAAAGCTTAGAGTATTTAGACTAACTTGCATGCATCACACCAGCTTTAGGTACAAAAATTACATTTATTTACACTCACTATTTCATTCGGGTTACGCTTACAGAGAAAAAACGCTAATATGAACAAAATCGCATCATCACCACATGCAAGGGAAGACACATGAAAAGCGCAACCCGAAGCAGACCACAAAGTATCCACTCCTGGGTTGCTCAGGAACTGGGTTCTCGAATCGTGGGTGGCGTCTATTTGCCTGGTCAGTATATCCCGAATGAAAATGACATTGGTGCAGAGCTGGGTGTATCGCGCACAGCATTACGTGAAGCCTTTAAGCTGTTAACCGCTAAAGGGCTAATCGAATCCCGTCCGAAACTGGGCACGAGAGTCCGTCCGCGTAAAAACTGGAATATGTTTGACGCGGAAGTTTTGCGCTGGTGTTTTAGCAGCAACCCAGACACGAAGTTTTACATGTCGCTGTATGAAATGCGGGAAATTATTGAGCCTAATGCAGCCAGTCTGGCAGCTATGCACCGTACTGACGAGCAGTTAGCCGCATTAACTGAAGCTTACCAGGCAATGGAAGAGGCTCAAATTGGTACTGACGCTGTGTACAAAAGCGACTTAGAGTTTCACTTAGCTTTACTGGAAGCCACTAATAACGAATTTATGGCGTCGTTAGGTGTAACCATTGAAACTGCTCTGGAAAATTCATTTCGTTTAAGCAGTGCTATAGCGGAAGAATATGTCGATTCACTACCCGGTCATAAAGCAGTGTTCATGGCCATTAAAGAGCAGAGCCCGGTAGTCGCCCGTGAAGAAATGCAGACGCTTTTAGTCAACGCCAGACATGCTCTGGAGCACACACTGGCGGAACTGCACAAAACACCGGTTTAAGACAACGATAATCTGTTCAATTTTAATAACGCCATTTATTCACGCACATTTGCATTGGGCGTGCGTTACTCGTTTTAATTTAGATTACGGAATAAGTCAGACTACAACAAAAAAGCTACCAATTATTGGTAGCTTTTTTGCTCAACTGCATACAGCTTTTAAATTCAAAGCCAGTCGGTAAGAGTGTATCCCTCACGAATAAGCGTTTTTAATGGCGGAAATAACGGCTGCGGAAGCGTATTCCAGTCAAACCAGTCCCAACCCTCGCACTTATCAGGCTCCAGAGTTTTAGCTTCTCCGTTCAAAGGCTCCGCCAGCGCAAAAATGGTTACATAGTGCTTATTATCTGCCTGGAACACGTTGTTGGTGAAAGGCCCGTTCCGAACAGTTGTGAGTTCCAGCCCGGTTTCTTCCAGAACTTCACGTCGTGCACAGTCTTCAATCGACTCGCCAAATTCAAGATGTCCGCCTGGCGCAGACCAGGTACCAGCGCCGTGAGCGCCTTTCCTTTTACCCAGAAGTACACGACCATTTCGAATGATAAGAACACCCACTCCAACCTGCGGTGAAGACATAAATAAAACCTCCTTGTAGTTAATACGTTAGCTCGCCTTTATTCTTTCCAGAATAAATCAGCAGCGTCTTTCTCTCTTGCCATCGCCTGCATGTCCGGCATAACTTGCTTCCCCACAAATACGAATACATCCTCGTATACTGCGTTAACGACGTTCCAGCTTAATTCCGATTCACCGGCCAAAGCATATGGATGAAAACAAACCACTCTATCAGTAATTTTATTCGCAACTATTTCCAACCCCGCAAAATTACCGTTATCTTCACGGCGAGCAAAAACATAAACCTTTCCTGTGCCAGCTCCTCCTCCCCCAACACCTTCGGTAATAAATTCGTATTGGGAGTTCCTGTCCAACAAGGTCCAGGGAGCAAAGTTATGCAGGTTTTGGCTCATAAACCATCGCAAAGAGTTAGGTAGTTTTTCATCCATTTTGAAGTGTGTCATTACAATCCCTTGTGCGTTTAATGAGATAGTTGAACTTGTTTATATTATCGATACTTCAGGCACTTTGGGGAAGGTTTGCTTTATCTTTACAACTTATCAGAAAGGCTAGTTGATGGGCAAAAACATAGAGAATAGCCTGCCGGAAACTATTCCGACAGGCTTTTTAAAACATTATTTACCAGGGAGTTCAAACCGATATTCATGACGCGCCAGCGGTTTTTCAACGTCTACCTGGTAAGTTTCTACCAATACCTGTCCGTCATCAAAAATACTGAACACACGGAACATTGGCGTGTGACGGGTTTCGTCCGGTATTTTTGTGCGTTCCAGTGCGGGCATATGTAAATAATGAACACCGTCAATTTGCTTAGAGTGGTTAACTCGTTCCATATCCATATGCAAGTCGCCTGACAGCACTGCTGCTAAATTCGGTTGCGCAACAATGTCTTTAAACCCTTCATGCGTCACGCCTTTATCTGCATTTTCAGGGTACACACCCGTTTGTGCACCGTGAACAACAAGCAGTACAGGTTTCGGAGCCAAACGCTCTATTTGCTCCTTCATCCAGGCAATGCCCTCGTCGCCAAAATCCCGACCGAAATCCGGCGAAGCGAACACCAAAGCAACGGAGTCGCGCTCCAGAACATAGCTCGGTTTCTCTATAGAGATTTTACCGTCATTCCACAAGTTCGCATATTTCAGGTAGCGCTCTACAGTAGAGCCATGCTCTTCGTTGCCCATAATAGGATAGAACGGCAGGCTCAGGCGTTGCAGCACCCGCGTCACATTTTCGTATTGAATCAACGTGCCTTTGTGCGCAATATCACCCACGCCGACAACAAAATCCATAGTGCCGTTTTCCGCCAATTTGTTTACATCATCAACCGCGGCTGACACACCCGGGAATTCCGCTTTAGGCTTAGGCTCTGCATCGCCTAGCACGGCAAACCTCAATACCAGATTATCATTGGAATGAGAGGACTCGGCACCAAAAGCGCTCGTTAAGGTCAGGCATACTAGCAGGGAAATAACAGATAAGACTCGGATCACGGACATATAGCGAAGCTCAATTGTTGTGGTTGAATCACGGGGGCGGATGCTATCGAATGAATGTGTCAGTGGCATGACGATTTAATGACAGAGAGTACACTGATACCGCAGTCGAATCGCTAAAATCAGCTTTTACTAACTAACGAATTTAGACATCGCGCAGCTCTGCGATTGATCACTGCCTTCAAGACCTGCTTTAACTCCTGCTCTATTTCGTTCTGGCAAGTTTTGGCTCGCTTTCAATTTACCGGTCAGGGTTTCAATTTCTATCTCTATACCAACAATAGCCTTAACTAAGCGGTCAGTGAAATCATGAGGAGCATCATCTACCTGCCAGGGTTCTTTCATTCCTGACTCATGCTGGTCTGTTAGTTTCGTTAAATGCTGTTTCAGCCAAGTTGCATCCTCAACAATTCTCGCTTTCCCTGCCGCATGCACAGCCAGATAATTCCAGGTTGGTACAACTCGCCCTGATTCTGCTTTAGAGGGATACCACGAGGGAGAAACATATCCGTCCGGCCCCTGGAAAACAGCAAGAACTTGGCCTCCATTTTTAAGACGCTGCCATACCGGGTTATTACGTGCCACGTGACACTGAAGCGTTCCTAGAGATTCGCCTTCTTCGCGACTTAAATGAAAAGGAAGGTGGTTTGCCTCAATGCCATCTTCATCGGCAACAATTAATATGCCAAAACCGTAATCGCGAATATATTGGTGCAACTTTGCGTTGTCATCTTCCTCGAAATGCTTTGGTACGTACATTCTTAGGGTTCCAAATTAGTTTAAGCAATAACTTCTAAACCTTTTTTTTCAGCAATAGAAAGCATTTTAAGCGCCGCTCCGCGTGGCTTACTGTCGCCCTGCTCCCACTTCTTAACCAGTTTATCGCTGACATTCAAATATTGTGCGAATACGGGCTGTGATAACTTATATTTCAGTCTAAGAGCTCTAACCTGTTCAGCGGAAAACTCATGGACAGTAGTCAAGCACAACGCATCAAACTTGCGCATCGTTGTCTTATCTATCACACCCGAGTTTTTCAAACCCTTAGCCGTTTTATGAACAGACTTTAAAATATCACTCATAAATCACCTACCTCAATAAGCTCACCCTCATTGACAAGCTTACATAACCGCTTTTCATCAAAGCTGATGAACATTCTAGCTAGCTCTTTTAAAGCAACCTTCTCTTTAGAACTGATATTAGTCTTTTTATTTTTCGCAAATACATAGAGAAAAAAGTACTTGTTACCTATAACAGCACCAACAATTGTTCTATATCCGCCGCGTTTTCCTTTATTGCTATAGGCAATACGCTTTTTATAAACATTACCGCCTAAGTCTGCATCAATAAGGCCTTTACTCATTTCCTTGCAAGCATTAATCAGATCTTCGTCAGACATTGCTTCTTTTTTCATTAAAAAAGCAAATTCCTTTGTCTTATAAATCAAAGTATACTCCGTTAGGGTATATTTTAAAAGCATGCAAACACTCTAAACTAAACATAGCGATCTAGACAGCATGGAACGCGGACTTTTATGTCTGTGAAGAGAGTTTTTTTGTGTACGTATTGGCAAGGGTCAGCTCTGCAGCGTTAGTCAGGTTCTTAGCTGGACGGAAGGTAATCATAATAACTTCCCATGTTTAAGTTACCTTGTATAACCATTCTTCCGTCAAATATTTTGTTTCTACCAGAGCTCTTGCCGCGGATAATTCTTGCGGTAAATAGTCGTCGACCTGGGTTTGATAAGCCTGGGTAAACTGATTCATAAAAGCATCAATAATGGCGGTTCTGGTTAAGCCTGTCTGGCTACGCATAGGGTCAACTCGTTTATTGGCACTGGTAATGCCTTTATCCGAGAGTTTCTCACGGCCAGTACGTAATACCTGTAGCATTTTATTGGCGTCGATATCATAAGCGAGAGTCGCATGATGCACGACAACACCATTGGCAAAGCGTTTTTGTGCTGCTCCGCCTATTTTGCCTTGCGCAGAAGCTATATCATTTAGCGGTTTATAGTAGGCTTTGATACCAACCTCAGCTAACGCAGCCAAAACCCAGGCATCTAAAAACTCATAAGACTTTTCAATGCTCATACCATCGACTAATGAGGTGGGTACCGTTAATGAATAAGTAATGCAATTACCGGGTTCCATGAACATAGCGCCACCACCTGTCGCCCGGCGCACAACTTGCACATTGGCCTCTTTCGCAGCGGCCATATCCACTTCATTTTTTACTGACTGAAAAGAACCAATCACCACCACAGAATCGTCCCAGTCCCAAAAACGTAATGTTGGGCCTCGTAAACCTTTGGCAACTGAATCGGCTATCACTTCGTCTAACGCGGCATGTTCTGCTGCGGGCAGTGTTACTGGTGGAATAAGAGTGAACTGATGATCTAACCAACTGCTAGCCTTACCTAAAGCACGTCGTACAGCGGTAGCAACAGCTTCGGCGGAAAAACCGAACATCATTACGTCTTCATCAAGTGCTTCATCAATTGCGGCAGCCAGCGTTTTATGGCTTGATGTCTCGGGTAGTCCGGTTAAAGCCTCATTGATTAAGTTTAGCGCAGAGTCAGGTTCTAAGAAAAAGTCGCCTGAAATACTGACCTCACTCAGGCAGCCCTCTTCTAAATTAACATCAGCAACGACTAGCTTACCGCCTGGTACTTTATATTCTCCGTGCATGACTTCTCCCAATTAATTCATTTCAGAATATTAACCCACCCAAGCTCCAGCAGCACATAGCCACCTTTTAGGCGAGTTTATTTATGCTGGCCTGATTTTCTATAATGCACACGATACAAGATCGCGAGCGCCAGACAAATAACGGCTGGTACTAACAACGCCTGGAACTGTAATAACATGAACAGATAGGCGCCGGATGTTCCTCCGGTAACAAAGCCGGCAATGATTAATCCAAACAATACCGCTTTTCTTTTATCGAAAGCTTTGCCGCGCATAACCGACCCAAACATAATGCCTAAGTCAGTAAAAATACCGGTGAGGTGCGTAGTCCGTACAATGGCACCGCTGTACGTCGTTGCCAGGGCATTCTGCATACCGCAGGCTAATGATGCGGTGAAATGACCGTAAAATGATCCTTCAGACAGTAAGTAAAACGAAGCAAATATCAGCAGTGATTCAGCTGCGAGAGCAATGTCGTAACGACGGCTTAACTTTAGCTGTGTGCCGTGCTATAGATATCCAGACAGACCGGCACCGACAAAAAACGAGAACAACACACCGGCCAAATGCAGCACCTCATCGAAAGAGCCCGACAGCATACTGGTACCAAACAAAGTGGCAGTACCTGAAACATGAGAAACCGCCTGGTGCTCAAAACCAAGCAAGCCAATAGCGTTTATGCAGCCAGCTATAAACGCCAGCACAAACGCGCCATACTCAATCCATTTAGGTAATTTAGATATCAATGCTGATTACTCAAGAATCCATCCCCTCTCCAAACATCACCACCCTGTTTCTGCCTTCGCGCTTACCTTCATACAACATGTTATCCGCGCGTGTTATGAGGACGTCGAGGTCATCCTCTTCACCATGTGCTGCCGCAATACCTATGGTCACGCTCAGGCACAGCTCACTTAATTCAGCGGTTAATGGCAGTGCTTCAACGTTCTCTTTCAGACGCTCGGCTATGGTTTGCGCTTCGCTGGGGCTGGTATGCGGCAGGCCTACGACGAACTCTTCACCACCAAAGCGCCCTATAACATCAGTGGGTCGCAGCGACTGTTCGCAAACCTCGGCTATTTTGGTCAAAATTAAATCTCCGCGAGTATGGCCCCAGGTATCATTAATGCGCTTAAAATGGTCTACGTCGATCATAAAGAGGCAAAACGGCGTTTTTTCCAACTGAGCTCGTTGCAATAACGCTTCGGCCCGCTTCATAAAATGGCTTCGGCTATCCAGCCCCGTCAAAGCGTCCCGCTCAGCCACCATGCGCAATTGCGCTTCCAATGATTTTCGATGCTTTATTTCCTTGAGCAGATCACGGTTTTGCTCACGCTCATCCTGAAGTAGCGCAAATTGCTTGCGCTGCAGAAACTCTATACGTAATAAAGCACAGTAGCCCACAATATTGGCCATAATCAGCAAAAGACTAACGCGAAGCACATTCTCTGAAGGAATTCCGGCATAAACTGCCGCTGCAGACAAAAATCCGACGGTTAAATAGAGGCTCGCTAACGCTGCCACTGTGAGCAGGTTTGGAATGAGAAGATAGAAAGCCATTATCGCAACCACCACTGCGGTTATCTGGGTGGAAATACTTTCCGGGCGCAACGGAACAATGAGAATAATGCCCGTTGCCAGAATCCATAGCGGCAAACTATGCAGCCAGGCGTTACGGGAATAACCACCCCAGCGCCCGATAGCGAAAGCCAGCACAAGACAAGAGCTCACCACGGCTATACGCATAGTAAGCAACCAATAAAACTCGCGGGTTAACCCCAGCAAGTTGTAATCGGTAATGCCAAACATGGCAACAACCACCGACACCAGAGGCAATGCAAGACGGGACTCGAAACGTACCCGCGCTTTAATGGAGTCGTGATACCGGGACTCTTTGCTGGAATCGAAAAACTGCCCCGTCAGCCAATGTATGTCGTATTGTTTTTGTTCTTGTGACAACGTCTTTCCCTGCCTAAACGGTAATTTTGTACATCCGGTATCTTCTAATTCTGACCTTTTATGCACCGTTTTGCAGTACTTTTTTACGCTCTCCTACACCTCAAACCCAAAAAACAACTTCATGTACTGAAAGAACCCGGGGTTAGCGTAATTCAGCAAAGGTTCTCGACTCACTTTTCGTCCGTGCAGATACAAACAAGGAATGCGTGAACGGTAGGAATTTAGGTTTGAGTGGTTCTGAATTGTAGGTTAGAGCATTCAATTGCCTGCCAGGTTACATACTAATCTTTTAACGCCTGAATTGATTTTTTGGTGTCACTAAGGTTCTCAGCCAACGCGTCGAGTAGCTCCTGATACTCCGCCGACTTTTCGCCCAGTTTGGTGCTATTTACCAAAGATGCCAGCTCTTCATCTTCCTGCAGGCACTTATCCAAAATAGCGGTTTTAGAATCCGCAGAGAAAAACTGAGTGAGTTCCCCTTCAATTATTTGCATCAGCTCTTTATCAGGGTCGGGTTTAGCCGGCAGCTCGCCGAGATCCTTAACGATATTTTCAAACGGCTCAATAAAGGAGGCTCTTTCACTGGCAATGCTATCAAGCTCGTTAGCAAGGTTATCATCTTCAACCACCTTCGCTATTTCACGGTAGTAATCCTTTGTCTCAATGACTAACTTCAGCATTTCCATGCTATCGGCCTGATTATCTGTGCGTAATATAGACATATTATTCCTTGTTTTTATTTGGCACTGGCATATCGCCAACAATAACTTCAATCGCCTTTGGGATCACTTCAAACTCAGCCGGAGTATCGGTTTTAAACTCGCCGTCGGCCTGAATCTGTTTGGGTCTGGAAGTTTTAATACTAATTTCCCGGGCTTTTTTACAGACCACGCGCTCTGCCTTTCCTAAATTACCGTGACGGAAATTTACCCCCAGCAATAGCAACCGCCACCACCGTATTGGCTTCAAACAAAATAAATTCAGTTGTCCATCCAGCAACGTGGAGTCATCATCGACAATATTCCCTCCACCATAAAAGCGACCATTACCCACCGCCAGGTGAATAGCTCTTACTGAGCCTTCCCAATCATCTGCTTTTATAGCGACTTTAAAACTTTTATTGCGTTTAACTACGCTGGTAAAAGCTCCCAGATAAGCAAACACACCGAAATATTTCTTCATTTCTGATGTCAGCTCGCGGGTTACCTCTACGCCTAAGCCAACATGAGCAACATTCACAAAGTAACTATCGTTCACCTTAGCCAGGTTTATGCGTTCCCGCTTGTCGTCAATGATAGCCTGTGCGGCTGCGACTACGTCCTGTGGAAGCCCTAACGAACGCGCGAAATCATTCGCCGTACCCATAGGTAAAATGGCTAAGGTTTGTTTGCTTTTATAAACCGGTTCCAACGCAGCACTGATAGTTCCATCGCCACCGGCAACAATAACTACACCTTCTTTCTCACGGTGATTTTCAATGCAGGAAGCCATGTGATATGCACTTTCAGTGACGCAAACCTCTACCTCAATGCTTGAGTTTCTGAGCAAATCAATAGCTTCTGTTAGCACCTCAGAGTGACCATTCCGACTCTTCGGATTCACCACTAACAATGCATGTTGCAATGACTTACCTCTTCCTATTAAGCGCTGCTTCCAATATAAGCGGTTTGTTCAAAGGCTGCAAAGTACTGACAGAATATTTTAAATCGACTCATATGAGCCGTTTTCAGTTTCTTGTACAAGGATCATGAAATCAATGTACAGCGAGACCACTTCATCTTGCTCATTGACTCCCCAAAATGCGGGATAAGCGCCATCGCCAAAACCGCTGGTACAAATAACGCAGTCATCTTGCCCTGTCATTGATAACAGCTCTGTTTTCCCCTCCAGGCTCCATTCGTTAAAGAGCTTTTCTTTTCTCAAATGGCTTAGTTCCACAAGGTTCGCAACATCGAATATAGCCAAGTTTCCAGCGTCGACACCATAAACTCCATTACCGCTCGGTGTATTCGCCGCGTACCATTTTACTGCCTGCTCGCTTTCACTTAGCTTTACCCGAATACCAGCGACTCGATCATGAGTGGTTACCGTTTCAACAAGATACTCGCCCGGCGTTACCCTCCGTTGCAGCGGTTCAAACCGGTAAATATCGTAGCCAAAATCTAGAATCCCGAGAATGCCCGAGCTAATTTGGAGCTTGCCGACCTCTTTCAGTTTTGTCTCTCCTTCATCTAAATGCGGGATTGTGACACGCCGGTTTTGCTGAAAAAGAGTCTGTTCATTAAGGTTTAAATTCTCTTGTCTATTCATAAACGGAGCAGCGGAGCTCGACATAGCAAGAATATCAGCATGTTGTTCAGGGGCAATAACCGGGCTTTTGGGAGGATGAAAAAGAGTATGTATCCGCGTTATTTTCCAGTCTTTTTCTGCATCTAACTTGAGCTCGTAGGCATGATAATTTGAAGGCCTACCCTCATCTTGGTGCAGCTCGGTAAGCAGCTGAGCCAAGTCGCCTTGAATATCACATTCAATGATTTTTTCGTTATTCGGGTCGTAGTCAGCGGGCCCAAACGAATTGTCAGACCCTGAACCACTACCGACAAGGAAGTGAGCTTTATCGACAGCGGACATAAGATCACGCCAGTAGCCAAAATCAAACCCCTGACCGTTATTCTTTTCAGTCTCGCTTTTTGCCTCGGCTTGCAACCATTGTTCATACCAATGGGAAATAAACGACTTAACCCTCTCTTCAGGTGAATTCATTGGCTCGTCGTAACTACTCTGCTTCCCGACAACATTATTTGAATTCTGCATGTTTGATTTTGAACTCCAATTTCATCTGGCATCTTGTCTTAACGCTTTCTTAACTTTTACTTTCCACTACGCTATGTGAATATACATACTTACATTTTGTTTCGAAAGGATTTTGAAATGCCAACAAAGCTTTTTGGTCTTATTTTAATGAGTACAGTTTTAATCGGTTGCAACGACTCCGATTCAGAAACGGAAGTTAAAGAGACTCAGGTTCAGAGCAATGAAAGCCCTGCTGAACAGACGAATGCCGAGCCAGAAACCCGTACGATTAAAGTATCCGGCAAGGTTATATTTGAAGAGGGAGTCGGCAACGTGGAAGTCTGCGCCGATTTAAAAAGAACCCTCGCATGCAACTCAAAAGATCCTAAAACCACAACCAACCCCGACGGCAGTTACGAGCTCAGTTGGGAGTCCGAAGCTCCTCATCTAGGTTACAACTTAGTCGCATCCTGGCCCAGAGAGGACCCTTTACCTAAAATTACAGAAACAATGGCTCCGTATTGGGAAACCGTAGCCGTTGGAGCCCGCGACATCTACGACGGTGTTATCAACCCGCTGACCACAGCGGAACTTTCAGTAGAGCACGCGATGAGTATGCGAGATTACACCGATCAGGAACTGCAGGAAGGCCTCGACGAATTACGTGAAATTTATGCGGACATCTATGATTTGCCAGCTAACGAAGTTTATACCAAAGTAACTGAATCAGGCCGGTACGCGGACACAATGGCGATACAAAGCAGACTTGGCAGTCACACTATCGGTTTAGTCACTGACCCTTTAGCGCCAGCTCACGTAGCACGTAAGCTTAAAGACGAGATGCTGGATAAAGTCGACGCAGAAAACACCTCTGTTCAGCGGTACTTTATACGGAACTCCAAAGACATCAAAAAGCGAGTCCGCGAAACACTGATTGAACTTGGCTATCTGACTGAAAGTTAACGAAATGACGCTGCGCGGCTTTGGAGTGCATTCAAAGCCGCAACGAAGAACCACTGCACCACTTATTTGTAATGCCCATTAACCTACAGCGATGCCTCGGGCATTTCACCATGCCAACACTCAAGCGCAACAATCACCTGCTCATCACCATCACTGATATACAGCTGACCATCGCTTATCATTACGCCCCAGTGTGTTGAGCGATGTAATTTTTCAGCAATTTCCGCTAGCTCATTTTGCGGTAAAACAAACACATTCACGTTGGTTAAATGGGCAAACTTCGGTAGCACTTTTTCTCGCCACAAACGCGCATTGCCATACACAACTACAGACATCCTTGGTGCACGCCGACTGGCTTTGATAACCCGCGCAGCATCCGGTAGGCCAACATCAATCCAATGCTGAATTTCACCGGTGAGATCAATTTCCCAGAGTGCCGCTTCATCGGTATCGGATAACCCCCGGCCAAAGGCTAAATGCGGATGATAGAACATCGCATAAGCCAGTACTCGTGAGGCTAAACGCTGCTCTGTCTCGGATGGATGGCGTGCAACAGTAAATTTCACACTCTCGTAAACACCGCGATCAGTATCTGATATATCCAGTGAGATTTTATAAGGAGTTGCCTGTAATGCCATTTGGGTACCTAAGTGTTTCCATTTTCATGTTAATTATTTAAGCCATTGATTATAGGAGTATGAATGCCCATAAACTGCTTATGCTGAATACGATACCAACGGTTAAGCCAAACATAAGATACCAGTACGGTATAACCAATGCTTCTGTACCATTCTTCACTTCAGGTGACTTTGACACAAGATAAGAGCCGTACGCCCAGCCAAAAATATTATGCGCGACGTAAAGAGAAGGGATTAATATTTGGAGCTGTGAGAACTCTAGCGTAAAAACAGCAATAATAGAGGCAATAACCCATAAAAACTCAATAGTGGTTGTAAACGACTGTATTTTGTTTGTCCAGCAAACGCCTCTGGCTTTATATAAAACAACACCATCAACAATTACAGCCATTCCTACAAAGACGCTGACTAAAAAGTACAGCTCCATCATTTTTTAAACTCTCCTAACGCCCACCATGCCTGAGATCTTTAGCTGCTTGTTTATCGGTTCAAGAAAAGCGACAAGGTTGAAGCGAAGCCCTGCTTAGCCTTGTTATAAACTGACATTTTTACGCACATAGTTCCACGCACTAACGGCACACGCCGCACCGCATAGACCATAAAAACTAAGAAAAGCGGCTGATTGAAGGCCGAACGGTGTGCCAAACATTAACACTGGCGTGAGAGCACCCAATATAGCCCCAGAAACTAAATAAATCATAAAATAGGCATATTCTGAAAGCTGAGAATTCTGGCGAAGCTTAATTAATGGATACGCCAAAGCAAGGCACCAAAAAAGTGCGATAGGAAATGCCATTACACCAAATATTGTTGCTGCACCGCCAAACGCTGGCAGGCTAACTAAAATGAGTAGCATAGCCCCTACAAAAGCGGCTTGAATACTAGATATTATTACATGCTTCCACATTGCATTGCCTTTAGGTCATAGTTGGCCGACCATTCCGACAATATACGTTTGTGATAACCCTTCTTATGTGTGCTCATTGCTATACCACTTGTTAATTTTCAACTGCCGCTACTAACTTGCCGTCTATTGAAAGACTTCCGGCGCGAATTAAAATATCTCCAAACCAAACTGAACCATAAAATTTATTGTCCAGATACAATTCTTTGTTATAGCGACCAATAATTTCCAATTTGTGCTGATTTGATTGCGCGCCAAAAATAACAGTGTGCCGTAGTGGTGATGGTGACGTTTTACCTACCGTTGAAATTGGCAGCAACTCTTCACTGTATGGCTCTATGATTCTGATGGTTAGCCCGGGGTGATTCACATTGTATTCAACCCAGTCGCCCACTCTCTTGCCCGCATCTGCGCCTGTAAATCCAATCATGTTGGCGCAACCCGTTACAAAAAAAGCAATGCTTAAAATGCTCAATTTTAAAAACTTTTTCATAGAACCCTCTTAAAAACTAACGCCCCGCATAAACTGCGGCTAACACTTAGCTAAAATTAGCGAAGAATGAACACCAGCCAACTGTTAGGCCACCCTTTTGATGCGATTGTTATTTTCGCTTTTGTACAGTTTCGGCTCGCTCTTCAAATACAAAACCTAAAGTGTCAGCTATGGTGCCTACTGCAATTATCCCTTTAAGTGCCATTTCTTGATCGATACTGATATAGAGCTCCAGGTTATTTCCAAATGAACCTAGTCGATCATTGATTTCACCGTCATTAAAAACTCTAATAAATTTTCTACAGGGAGCAGATTTAAGGTTACTTGAATCCGTGCATTCTTGCGCATCTATCGCGAGCTTTTCGTAGCTATTAACTAATGCTTCAAGTTCTTCCTTGTTATCTATAGCATTTGCCATTGTGTTTAAGCTGAATGCAAAACAAGTTAAGGCAAATAATAAAGCTTTTGTTTTCAAACTGTTTCTCCAGAAATATAGCGGCCTACATAAACAACCGAGTGAAACGGGAACCGGGCAACCGAAGGGGGACGAATTTAATGGTTTTGTTGCGTATTTCCGTCATCTCAAGCTCCAAGCAGAGGACGGTGTTTCAAGCTATGGTACTTCAGCGCCATTTGAAGACAATGGCCTAGGGGCCCATCTTTGATATCGGCGTCCAGAGGTACAACGATCGCTCGTTTACCCTCATATTCAAACTCATCTCGATATATTTCCCTAAAGGTTTCGATCAATTTAGTCTGACAATGAAAATATACCTTTATAGAATCCGGACTCTTTGGCTTCCAATCCAAGCGAATCGCAGTGCCGCCTTTTACCAGGTAGCTGGCCTCGCCCCACTTAAGAGCTTCTTCAACTGTATCCAAATCGTTTTCTTCTGCGACGTCAAGAATGAGCTGACGAACGGCTATAAGCTGCTTCTTCGCCTTGTCAGGGTATGTCGAAAATTTATCCCTTATTTCAGGCTTCACGGAGCCTCCAGTTTCAATACACGTAACGCCGCGCACACGAGCGACTGGCCGCTAGTACAACACATTGTTAGGCAGTCTTACGACCTAGAATTGACCATTGCTGCCAAACACCTAAAGCAAAAAGCCCACCAATAGACAAACAGATACCTGAGCTAATTAACCAAAACGTTGGGCTATTTTCTGGGAACATTGGCATTAACCCTACAAAGAAAACACCACGCAGTAAGAATATTCCGGCAATAAGAATTAACGCTAACTTTGTAAAAGGCAAACGCTTAATGGCCCCCGCGCCCGATAAACCGTAAAACGCCTAAATTTAGCGCGGAAAGCCGCGCAGCGGGTTGATGTCGCAGCCAGCGCCTTTTGCCGGCGATAAGACTTGTTTGTTGGCACTCTTTGCTTCTACTTCTTAACTGCACGGCTTGGTTCATGCCCATTGTACCGAGGTAGTTCTGCATCAATATCATCCCAGTTTGCGCTAGAAGATACAAAATTGTGCGATATCGGCCTCTCCACAATATCAGTATCTAAAATGCCTAACCGTAAGCGTAATAGTTCTGGTGATTCGTCGTTACTGCTAAAAATTGGCGATGCACAGACGCTACAGAAATGCCGTTTCTTGCCAGGAGCAATTTCATAATAATTAATTTGCTCCTCGCCAGTTTTAATTAGGAGACCCGCTTTAGCTACAAAACCATTTGTCGCGTATGCAGTGCCACTGCTTTTTCTACACATTGAGCAATGGCAGTAAATAATTGAATCAATACCACCATGTACTTCTATTGTTACAGCACCGCACAAACAGCTACCCTGATACATTTTATTTCCTTATGTTAAATAGCCGCGCGTGCCAGGCCTTGTTAAATTTTTATAGCGCCATATGCAACAGCGGATATGGCTTACCCTGGCCATCGACTGGTGACCGATCTCTCACTTTAAAGCCAATATGCTGATAAAAACCCACCGCCTGTTCATTCTGCTCGTTTACATCGACCTTAGATGCTCCCAGCTCTTCGATAGCATGGGCCGCCAACATGGCACCAATGCCTTTCCCTCGTGCACCAGGTGAGATGAACAACATCTCAATATTACCGTCATGTACTCCACTGAATCCCTGAATTTCACCGTTACCGCTTTTAGCGCACCTTAAATCAACTGCGCCAAAATACTGCTCCAGAATTAACGGCTTTAACTCCTGTAGATCATCTTCAGCCAGAAAATCATGCGTTGCCCTGACCGACGCTTCCCAGATTTCTATCAGCTTAAGGTAATCTGCTTTTTCTACGATCTCAATATTCATCACTAAACCCGATTGAAAATTTAACACCATAATGTGGGGTGCGCGTTTAGCGCATCCCACACAATTAACTTGTTAGGCATATTGTAACTTAGCAAATTAGGGGTTAAAAATTATTTTTCTGCTTCTGCGATAACTTCAAAGTTGTGAATATTGGGTAGAACACCGTTTTCCCAGCCTCCCACAACAAGGTCGTCAGCTTGAGCGTTGAGTGCGGCAGCAACTTTGCCGGCAAAATGAGCTTCTCTGCCACTTTCATCAGTAAAGGTATCAAAAATGCCAAACGTGTTATCGTTTAATTTAAGTGCTGTCCATAACAACGTCTTTGGCTCTGTTTGCTCGATAACAGAAGCTGCCCCTGTTAATAACTCCTCTAGTGCTTGCTCTTTGCCTGCTTGTGCGTTAAGCACAATATAAGTCGCTTGAGTTGCGCTTAGCGAATTTTCACTCGGTTCTTTGTATGATAAGACAGCAGAATCAGTGATATTAGCGACAACGCCTTTATCTCAGCCTTGGGCAACTAAGATGTCTGCATTCTCATTTAATGCAGCAGCCACTTGCCCAACGAAATGCTCTTCTCTACCGGCTGCATTTGGGAAAAAATCAAAAATACCAAAACTACCGTCTGTTTTTTTAAGTGCATACCAATATAAGGTATTAGGCTCAGTTTGAGTGACGAGCTTTGCGCCTTCAGTCAGAAAATTAGCTAGGTTTTTGTCCTGCTCAGATTTAGCTGTAAATGGAATATAAGTTGCTTCTTTCATGGTTGGCTCCTGGTGTAGTGTGTTTTGAGCATGTGATAGTGATGCATTGGTTAAAATAAAAAGCGATGTTGCTAAATAAACTGTCGCGCTACGCATTAGGTTCGGTACTTTCATCTTTTTGTCCTCATGTTTGAATTGAAGCACAATTCTATGCCTTAAAATCACTTGACCCGCATAGGCAAAAAAGACACTATACGTGCAATATTTGCCAAACACAGATAAACCTTAATTTATGACGACAATTGTGATTCTAGCTATTGAAGGCGTACTACCATCAGCCCTAATGGGCATAAATGATATGATGGCATTAAGCGGTTTGAACTTTTTTCAAAAATCTGAAGATAGCGATTCTGGCAATGTAGACTGGAATCCAACCGTCAAATTGGCGAGCCATGATGGAAAGCCTATCACAGATGGACACGGACGAGCTTTTGAGGCTGACTCTGATCTTGGTTCCATTGATCACTGCGATGCTATTTTAGTACCTGGCTTCATCCCCAATGGAGAAGGCTGCCCACCACAAATTATGACCAACTCGAAGACGCAATCTTGGTTGCGCGCGCGCTACCAACAAGGCGCACTGGTATGCGGTTCATGCAGTGGCGTATTTGCGCTCGGTGAAGCAGGGGTTCTGAATGGTAAGCGATGCACCACCACATGGTGGTTACATGATGAATTAAAACAACGATTCCCTAGAGCAAGTGCAGAGTGGGCCAGCGAATTAATTGATGATAGAGGGATTATTACTGCGGGTGGCCCACTGTCTTGGGTAACGATTACACTCCATATAGTCAAAAAGCTAGCGGGTGCCGAAACCGCAAAAGTAGTCGCTGATTTTTCAGTGGTTGATGCAATACCTAAGTCTCAAAATTTGTATGTACCAGAAGGTTATCAAACTTCAAAAAACTCATTTTTAGCAAAAGCAGAGTAAGCGTCGCATAAACCACACAACCGGCCAAGATAATTGTCGCTGAGAGGCTTTCGGTGCCACCCGAACGGGTTGCTTAGTCGTTCAGGTGGGTCAGTTTTACATTGTCGGTTAATCCGTCCTGGATATTCCAGGGCAGCAGTGGGTCGATGTCATCACCGTCGTTGAGCAACGGCAGTTGCTCGAACAACCGCATGAGATAGTCGACCGGCATCAGGCCGTTGGCTTTGGCGGTTTCGACCATGCTGTACAAGATGGCGCTGGCCTGCGCACCGCCGCGTGAGTTTGAGAACAGCCAGGCTTTGCGACCGATAACGAACGGTTTTATTGCGCGCTCGGCGCGGTTGTTATCGATATTAACGTGGCCGTCATGCAGGTAAACCTGCAGTTTGCCCCATTGTTTGAGCGTGTAATGGATGGCTTTGCCAAGCAGTGACTGCGGGTTGACCTGCAGTGCCGACTTATCCAGCCAGGTTTTTAGCTTGTCCATCACAGGTTGTGCTAAGGCGGTACGTTTTTCCTGCTTTTGCGCCGGGCTGTCGTCTTTGATTTTCTGCTCAACACCGTACAGTTTTTGGATAAAGCTCAGCGCCTGGTCGGCTTTACCGCTTTTACCTTTACCTTGTACGGTTTTGGCCTCAATGAACTTACGACGGGCATGCGCCCAGCAACCGGCCAGCTGGGCACGGGTTTGCTCGTAGCCCTGATAGCCGTCCACCTGCAGTGGACCGCAATAGTCAGCTAAAAACGCAGCGGGGTGGGCGCCACCGCGCCCGTCCTGATAATCATACAGCACGATGTTCGGTGATTTATCCGGCCTCGGTTTATCGGTGCCACAGCCGTAAACCCACATATAGCATTTGGATTTATCCACATCGAGTACGTTTAAGGTCGTCTCGTCAGCCCATAAAGCCGGCTGTTTTAGCAGGATGTCGCGCATACGCTGATAAAGCGGTCGCAGTTTGTCGCTGACGGTTAACATCCAGCGACTCATGGTCTGGCGACTCAGCTCGATGCCGTATTGTTTAAACATCGCTTCCTGACGATACAGCGGCAACCCGAACTGGAACTTGGCGCTGATGATTTGCGCCAGCAAGCTCGGCGTTGCGATGCTCTTCGGCAGTATGCTCGGTTTAACCGGTGCGATTTTGACAACGGTTTGGGTGCCGTGCTTTTCGCACGCGCGGCAGCTGTATTTCGGACGTACATGACGCAGCACTTTAATGCTTGCCGGAATAAATTCCAGCTCTTCGCTGGTTTCCTCGCCCATGCGGTGTAAGTCATGGCCACAACAGTCACAGACTTTGTCTTCGTCCGGGATATCGTGCAACACCTCTTCGCGCGGCAATGATTCATCAATGCGCGGACGGCGGGGCTTCTTGCGGGTGGTGGTAACGGTTTGATCTGCGGCGACTTCGTCAGCCGTCGGCTCAAGGGCCTCTTCAAGCTCGTTAAACAACTCGCCCTGACCGGGCAGTCCTTCGCTGCTGGCACCGAAGCGTTTTTGCAACGACAGTTGCCATTGCTCCATCATATAACGGATTTTCTGTTGCCAACGTTGCTCTTCCAGAGCCATTTCTGTCTGGAGTTTTTCGCGTTCAGATTGCAACTCGAGAACCATTTTTTGCAGGCTCTCAACATCATCCGGTAGTGTGTTGGCATCGCTCGTTTTCATGGGGCCTATTATACCCCAAAAGCACCGTCTAAGCCGTTGTTTTAGCGGATTTACTTAGACCAATTCGTGATCGTAAAACGGTTTTTATGCAGGATCCTTATAAGCCGTTTTCGATCAGATGGTGGCACTAAAATGCAATGGCTGATGGCCTTTCATCAGCGTGATATCGAGGCCTTCGAGCAACCACTGCCATTGCTGTGCGCTTAAATTAAGCACATCACCGGAGAGTTTTATCGGCCATTTAAACTTATTCTTTTCCAGGCGTTTATACCAAAGACAAAAACCGGTTTTGTCCCAGTAAAGCGCCCGGACTTTATCGCGCTGACGGTTGCAGAACACAAACACAGCGCCGCTGAACGGCGAACGGTCCATCTCGGCTTCGACAATGGCGCTGAGGCCATTGATGCTCTTGCGAAAGTCGACCGGCTGCTTATACAGATAAATGGCCGGCGGCTCGACGAACATCTTCATACGCTAAGGGCTTTTACCAGCTCGGCCACCCAGCGGGGTGACACCGACATCGGCAATACTAACTGCGCGTCGCCCACGCGAACCTGCACGGCCGCTGTGGATGCCGGCGACGACTCAGTCGCCACCCGTGCAAAACCGGTACTCTCGGTTTCCTGCTGCAACTGACGGCGGCGCTGACTGAAGTAGTCCGGATTAATACCTTGAGCTTCACAAAACGCTTTGCGGCTTAGCCCGCTGTGCTCAAACTCATCAATTAGCGCCTGCCACTGCGCTTTAGAGCGGTATGCTCGACTCATAAATCACCTCGTTGGTTAGAACGTGGCGATAAATTAGGCTATCTGCAAAGTGGTGACTAGGCGTGGTTTATGCGACGCTTACAAAGCAGAATACGCCATTCGTAAGGCGCACTATCAAACGATGAATGCTAAAGACTTATCCAAAATCATGGCCGTTTCTGAGCGCACATTAAACCGGAGGCTAAAAGAGCTAACAGGTGAAACACCCAAAGCCTTTATTGATGGAGTTCGAATAAGCCATGCATGTACATTATTGGTCACTACCAACAAATCGGTAAAAGAGATCGCTTTCTCTCTAGGTTATTCAGACGATAGTGTATTTCGTCGCCTCTTCAAACAAAAAATGAAAATGACCCCTTCGAATTATCAGCAGCTAAGGAAGCAATAATTAAAACTAAGCTTTCTGCCTAACGCCGCAAACATCGGTGGCAAAAGCGAAGCTTTTGACATCCGAATGCTTTGCCTTGTTAGGCTTGAAGTTTGCGAATAAATTGATAATCTTTAAACCAATCTTTGCATCCTGTTGAAACATGTCTTGTACGATTAAGCTCCAGCTTGAACTGTTCGTTGTTAGTGGTGTTTGATAGCATTTCAATAAATTGAGGTACACTAAAGAACCGACAATTAAAAAATGGATTGCTCCCATCACAGTATAAACTAGAGAAAATATCAGTTCGATATTGGTTGTGAAGCTCAGTAAGGTGTTTATTTATTTTTTTATCTTCTTCTACATTGCCGCTATCAATCTTAGCGTTTATTAGGCTGCCAAGGACTTGGTGTATAAATGAACCATCTTGTATACCAAAAAAGCCAAATAAGGATAATGCTACACGCTCAACCGCTCTGCCTGATAATTCTATTATTGATCCATCATCAAATTCAATTTTCCCATTGCGCCTTAGCATATACTCATGACATCCTGTTTGAGCCAGCGCATGAAGAAAGGACTGCGACAAGTCGATTATCGACTTTAATGTATCACCAGACCTTGCATCAGAAGTAAGAGTTTTTCTCTTCAGTTCAACAATTATAATTGTATCATCGGTTTCGATAATGAAATCACACTCACGTTTTTGGCTTTGAATACACAGCTCTTTCGATACAAATTTCGGAATTTTATACTCTTTGTTTGAGTGAAACTTAACTCCGCTTCGAGTAAATAGCTTTTCAACTAATTCTTCTGATATTTTACCTATTAAGTTTCCATCTGCTCCATTCCTTTTGCACAACTCTAGCAAGCAGCTATAAAACCCATAATTTCCTATAATGGGGTTTACATATAAGAATTTACCATCAATTTTGACAAAAGGTTTTTCAAAATAATTTCGCTTATAAATTTCATTTGGCCTCAAATATGAAGCATTGATTTCATCTGTCTCGAATGACATAAAAATCAACGCTTCCTCAACATCTTTCACAAGATATTTATAGTTTAAGCCCTGAACAGCCTCATCGACAGTGAATACTAATGGTTCATAATTTTTTGATTTATACGACACCCATTTTAATAAATCCATGTAAATTATTAAGTTGACATTTAGAGGATTTATTAATGAAGAAGTAAACATACCCTCAATCATTTCAATAATGTGATCTGACTTTACTTGATCTATTGAGAAGTATTGATCATAAAGAATGTGCTTTTGTATGGCAGATAATATAGTGTCATGCCTGTGATTTGTGTCGCTGAACTTATTGAATGTTTGCAAATTTTTAATACAGAAATAATGTTTTGATAGCTCAATGCATTCAAGAAATATTTTATCAGGTCTTTTGACTTTCTTAACATTATGCAAGTTAGCCAAACTTACATTAAACAAGTACCCCCACGGTATGTCAGCACTATAATTTAAAGAAATAGAAGGTTCTGGGCGTAAGAAATACCGTTTAGCATCATTATCATAATGACGCGCAATACAATTAAGAGTTAAGTAAATGGAATGATAGCCAAGCTTTTTAAATCTATAGCTAATCGCTGATAATAATCTATTTTCAGAGCCCTCACTAAGAACAATATTCCCAGATTCAATCGTAGTTTTAAACCCCTTTTTGTTTAAGAAAACAATCGATTTTGAAATTAATTTCTTTTCATTGTAAAGAGATGAATAAGACTTATTGTCATGATTATAATTGGAAAGACATAGGTATGCCTCTAAATAGTCTCTCACCAAGACCCATGCATCTAGAGATGCCGAATAAGATTCCAGGCGATTTATAACGTATCTGATCAATCCAACAAATGTAAATGCATGCTTGCATTCAACCTCACCTGATGAGAAGTATCGTAGCGCTAAATGATCTTGTACTTTCTCAAAATCGATCTGACTAAGACCATCACCATATAGTGTGCTTTTTATTTTGTTCTTTAAAAATTCCTGTACTTCATGGGTAGTTTTTTGAGTTTTAAAATCATATCCAAATGATTCAGCTACATGTATGAAGTTATCATATCTGTCAAAGTTCATTGACCAATTATTTTCATTGCTTTCTAAAAATTCTAATACAGATTCCATTGTTCAACCCTGAGGAAGCCTAACGCCCGCAGCACGCGCGGCTTTGTAATGAAGGCGTAGCCGCAATGAAAAAGCCGTCGCTGTGCCTGCGATTGTTAACTTTTTTCTCGGTCAGCAATTTGTTGAACGCCTTTACTGACTGAGACAAATGATTTATTGAGAGCCTTAAACTCTTTTACCAAGTTTGGCCCGTACCCGTGTTCTGCGGATTCGCTACGCTCAAATGTCCGTACATCGAGAGACGATGTTGCGCTCAACCGTCTCGAGTAAAATCTCGGCTTTCCCACCGCATAATACTGGGCCTCAACTTGTATCGGTTCATCACCGATATATTTGTATAGTCCGCCATATTGCCCCCAAGTTAGCGTGATTTGCTGCCCTGGTGCTAAAAATGGAATGCCAGTGACGATGGGGCCAACCTCCATAGACTCGGGCATTTTCTCTGGCACCTCTATGCTGAAAGCTTCGTAAGGAAGTGGCCTAGTCGGTTTAAATTTTATGTTGTGCGCAGCACCATTACCGATGTTCTTGATAATCAGGTTTACAATGGAAGGCCGTTTAATATCAGGATCGGCATAGACGATAACGACCGGATCAGTTGATGACCGAAAGACAGCGTATGTGACCACTGCAGACGTTGTTGCAATCAAGGCCATAAAGACCGAAATCCAGTTACCAACATCCATCTCGTTGTGACCTCCAAGAAGTTAACGCCGTGCTTTGCGGCTGGTTTGGAGCGCAGCGGAAAACCAGTCCGACAACAGCACCTTGTTAGCTGCTTTATATTTGAGGCTTAAGATTGCCACTTTTTAAAGCCTCGATTGCTGATAAGCGCCCCTCGAACTCTGAATCACTGAGCATGCCCTTACGGAATAAGGAGCGCAAATAATCTTCTGCGTTTGTTGCTTGTTTACGGGTATTACACTTATGGCACGAAGCCACAATGTTCTTATAGCTGTTACTGCCGCCATTTAATTGAGAAACGACATGATCAAGTTCGCAATTTTCTGGCGCGATGTCAGAGAGACAATAAAAGCACTGGCCTTTTTCTCTTGAGACTAACTCTGTTACAAATTCTCGATTTTTGAAGAAATCGATTTCTTCGATATTTCTTTCCTTTTCTAGCTCAACCGCTGGTTTGATGCCTAACTCGGAGGGCAACAATACTTTTACGCTATGCCCTTTTCGAGTTTGATCTAACTCGATAACACCTTTTTCACCGAGGCCGCGAATAGTTTTACGTGACTGAAAATCAGAACAGCTTAATGCAGAAGATATGGTTGACAGTGGTATAACGGCTGTCTCAAGCCCCCTTAATCTTGTTTGATTTAGAAGGTACAAGTACAGCCCTCTCTCCCATATATCGAACTGATAGTGTGGGATAAGAAGGTCTTCAATGTCAGTGTGTATTTTTATCCAGTCCAAATCTCGATTCCTATTTGGCAGCTAACGCCCGCAGCACGCGCGGCTTTGTAGTGAAGGCGTAGCCGCAACGAAAAAGACGTCGCTGTGCCTGCGTTTGTTAGGCTTATTTAGTTATACATAGTTATTTCTGAGCTATGGTGTGCTCGCGTTTCATTCATGTATGTTTTCAACGAGTCTTCTTCGACAGCACCTGCTTTAACAACCCTTTCGAGAAACCTTTCCGTTGGAGTTCGGTCCGTCATGCATGCAGTAGCCGTACCTTTTGGTACAATTATATATGCGTATTTTTCTATATGCCTCATCCTATCATTGAACGATTCACGATTTACTTTTAGAACCTCACCTTGGAATTCATAATATCCATTATTAATCTCAAGGCTATCTATATATCTCCCATTCCAAAGTGTTGCATAATCAAGCTTGCATTCTGAGCCGATTTCTCTTTCGACAGTGTTTCCTTTGTCATCGAAAAGTTCGAATGGAGAAGATGGCTCTAATAGAAGAATAAAGAAATTTTTATAAATATAGTGTGAATCTCGATAAACTAGCAGCTTAGAAAGATTAACTTCTGTCAAGCCGCAGAACAGATAGTTGGAGTCAGATATGTGTTTGATTCCTGTAAATGTATTATCTCCACCCTCCACGCTCATATACCAGAAATCATCAGCATCACAATTTTCTTGGAAGTTACTAAAAAACCGATTAATAATTTTAGCGTCACTAGTTTCCAAATAACCTCTTATTTTTGGCATTGAGCGCCTGATTGAATCATCAAATAAATGTAGTGCAGGCCAATAATTATGCCTTTTAGGGGCTTTCAACTCTTTCACATATTCTGATATTTCTGAAACACTTTGAAAACGTTTAGAAGGTTCATTAATCAGACATTTCTTGATGATTAGCTCCAAATACTTTAACTCATCTGGGGAGTTGGAGTTAGAAATCGGCGACATATTCAACCCCCTGATAGTATTCCCTGTCAGATACCAATAAAGCACTTGGCCTAGAGAGTATATATCACATGACGCCGCCACTGATCCTTTGCTATTAATTTGTTCTGGCGCACTAAATCCAAAGTTAGCCATCCTCTCCGAGGGTTTAGTTTTCGACTCTCTCTCGAACTTATCATCAGAAAAGTGAGCAATGCCTAAGTCACCTATTACATATTGTTTGCTATTGCTATCAAAAAAAATATTTTCAGGCTTGATGTCTCTGTGAATTATTTGATTGGAGTGCAAATAATTCAAGCCGTTCGCTAAACATACAAATAGTTCCCATGTTTTTCTTGATCTTTCATTCTCATTCAACTCAGCAACATTTCCTTCTAATTTCAAAGTGCCATCATAATATTTCATTATAATGATACAAAAATCATCATCGCCTAATGCGACATTGTCAAAGTGATATGAGCGAGCTATATTTTTTTGCGAAGGTATTTGTGCAGCACAGAAATATTCATCTTTAAATCTATTTAGTTTTGATTCCTCTTTTTGCTTCAAGAACTTTATTGCAAAGTCCATGCTCCCTTTCTTGAAATGAAAAACAAAGCTATTACCGCCTTCACCTAGACTTTTCACGTACTCGAAGCAACCAATATTCGTTTGCAACGTTTTTTGACTATTAAGTGTCTTATTTAAACTCATTCGTATACTCTTGAATTCTCTGTTGTGAAAGCTCAATATTGAAGCCTAACGTCGCGCACACCGGTGCGAGCTTGCGAGCATCCGACGGCCGCTAGGCCGTGTAGTGCTGCGCTTGGTTATGTGGCTATTCCTCATGCTCGTTATAATTCCATTTCGTGAGTTTTGGGCCCCGAAGAAAGTCATCAAGTACCACAAAATGCATATGCTCTCCCTCGCCTTTGTAGTAGAAAGAGAACTGGCATACATCTTTCTCTTTTGGCTCGGATAAAAGGTAACGCAATGGAAGACCTTTCCTTTCTAAGTAGGTGCTGACCTTTTCGTAAGCCTGGTCCCGATCAAGCGCGCACCCATCATCAATGAACAGTGAATAACCAATCCATAGCGTAACAAAGACAGCCGAAACTATTTTATACACTCCGCCGTCCCCATAGCCATATAACGCTCGCTTCAGCCGCAGCTGGTATGGAGCTATTTTTGTGTTATTGTTTGAGCGATAGCGAGTAACCCAAAAATCGCGTAGTACCAGCTGTCGGCCTGCAAGCGCTTGTTAAATGAGGGTTTACTCCGAGCCAAGTTCTTTATAATTTGATTTAGCCTCTTCACTTTCCCACACCAAAAATTCGGCTATAAGGTCAGGATCTTCACAGGTCGAACCATCCTCCAGTTCATAGAAGCCTTCTTCTGCCTCATCAAACAAATCTTCCCCGTACGGGATACTTTCTCTGCTCTCGTCTGCTTTTACGACTATTACGGTATTATCATTAAACGTTTCTACCGTACCAAAATAAGTATCAAAAGACTCTTCTCCCGAGTTTGATATTATTCTTTTGGATACGAGAACAACCTTATCTTGCAGATCTAGCATACTTGTACCATTTAACATTTGTATATTGTGCGTGCGCACTTTGCGCGTTCATTAAATTGCTCCCTTTTTCTTTGCAACCCTTTAATAACTCGTTTTATTTTTCAAAAAAACCACCAAAAACAGACAAACTAATTCGAGCATGCTCATTTTTGATCTCACGAGTGCACAATATCCAACTTTACTTTTTTATTATGTAACTGACATTAAACGAGTTAAATACGCAATACAACAACAAACTATGCAATATTGCTGACAAAAGTGAGCCGCAAGTTAGGCTAAAGTTAATGGCTAATTTCAAAACTCAAGGATGAGAGTTTATGCCTAGCCCATTTATTGAACAAATACGCGCTGATATGCGTTTACGTGGTTACAGTTTAAGAACAGAGAAGTCCTACTTAGGCTGGATTCGTCAGTACATTTATTTTCATAAAAAACAGCACCCTAAAAAACTGGGCAGTAATGAAGTTCGAGAGTTTCTAAGTTGGCTAGCTAACGAACGCCATGTCGCCATAAATACTCAGAAAACGGCGCTTAATGCTTTGGTCTATCTCTATCATAAAGCTCTTGGCAAAAAACTCGGCGATTTAAACTTCAGTTTAGCAACCAAACAGCGACAGTTACCTGTTGTTTTATCGCCCAGCGAAGTCATCGATATTTTGAGCCAATTAACCGGACGTAATCGCTTAGTTATCGAGTTGCTTTACGGTAGCGGTCTTAGAATAAGTGAGGCACTAGGCTTACGAGTTCAGGATGTAAACCTAGAAAATCTTTCTCTTACTATTCGTGATGGAAAAGGTAAAAAAGACCGGCAAACGTTGTTGAGCGAACGCTTAGTTCCTCAGATTAAGGAGGCGATAAGTACAGCATTAAAGGTACAAGCTGATGATAACAAAAAAGGTGTCGGCCCATCCTTACCTAGTGCGCTTGATAGAAAATATCCCAACGCTTTTAAGCAACCCGGTTGGATGTTTGTCTTTCCATCAACTTCCTTGTGCGCACACCCTTACACCGGCGTTCTTTGTCGACATCATCTTCACAGTAGCGTCATTAGAAAGGCCCTTAAACCAGCAGTCGTTCAAGCAAAGGTTTATAAAAAGGTAAATTGTCATACCTTTCGTCACTCCTTCGCCACGCACTTGCTACAAGGCGGTTGCGATATTCGTACGGTTCAGGAGCTGCTGGGCCATAACGATGTTAAAACCACTCAAATATATACGCATGTTATTGGTCAACATTACGCTGGTACGTCTAGCCCGCTAGACAATCTAACATTCCCCTCGCTGCCATTTCCTTCGGAGCAATAACCCAGTAAAATCATGAGTTATCTTTAAACGCAGGCAGTAACGAATAAGCGTATGAAAACCAATTTAATTACCCGTGGCGGTTATGAAAAGTTGCAACAGGAGCTTGAACACCTTTGGCGGGTGGAGCGCCGCGAAACAGTGGAGAAGGTGTCGTGGGCGGCGAGCTTAGGCGATAGATCTGAGAACGCGGATTACAAATACAATAAGCAGAAGCTGCGTAAAATTGATGGCCGCATTCGTTACTTAACCAAGCGTCTGGAGCAGGTGAAGGTGGTGTATTATTCGCCACAACAGGACGGTAAGGTGTTTTTTGGTGCCTGGGTGGAAATTGAGGACGAGGAAGAGAACGTTCGCGCCTTCCAAATTGTGGGACCGGATGAAATTTATGATCGCAAAGACGCGGTGTCTATTGATTCGCCCATGGCGCGTGCCCTGCTGAAAAAGCAGGTAGACGACGAGGCTGAAGTAACGACACAGCAGGGTACTAGGACCTGGTTCATTAATAAGATAAGTTACCAGCAGCCCGCGTAGTCAATTCGTGATAGCATTCGTCCCCATTATTTGCCGTAAAGTTTTTAAACTAAGAGATGTACTATGAGCCAGATACCGCAATTACTTGCTAATGAACTGAAGGTTGATGAACGCCAGATTTCGTCTGTTATCCAGTTGCTGGATGAAGGCTCAACGGTGCCCTTTATTGCGCGCTACCGTAAGGAAGTGACCGGCGGTTTAGACGATACGCAATTGCGCCAGCTGCATCAGCGTCTTAACTACCTGCGCGAGCTGGATGACCGCCGCCAGGTGATACTCAAGTCCATTGACGAGCAAGGCAAACTGACCGACGAACTAACTCAGAGCATTAAAACAGCTGACTCTAAAACCGAGCTGGAAGATTTATACCTGCCCTACAAACCGAAGCGTCGCACCAAGGGTCAAATTGCCATTGAAGCAGGGCTTGAGCCGCTGGCAGACTTGCTGTGGAAAGACCCAACAAAGAACCCGGAACAGGCCGCGGCAGAATACATTGACGCCGACAAAGGTTTTGCCGATGCGAAAGCGGTTTTAGACGGTGCCCGCGCTATTTTAATGGAGCGCTTTGCCGAGCAGGCGGAGTTACTAAAACGCTTACGTTCGCACTTATGGCAGAACGCACACTTAACCAGCACAGTCGCGGCGGGTAAAGAGAAAGAAGGCGCTAAGTTCCGCGACTACTTTGAGTTTTCTGAGCTGTTTAAAACCATCCCCTCGCACCGCACGCTGGCTTTGTTGCGTGGCCGTAACGAAGGCTTTTTACAGCTTTCTATGGACGCGGATCCTGGCAGTGAAGACACAACCTCGGGCTCGCATTGCGAAGTGATTATTGCTGACTTCCTGAATTTTGAACACAAAGGCCGCGCTGCTGACGACTGGTTGCGTCAGGTTATTCAATGGACCTGGCGGGTGAAATTGTCACTGCATATGGAAACAGAGCTAATGGCCCGTGTACGCGAGCGTGCTGAGGAAGCGGCCATTCAGGTATTTGCCAGCAACTTAAAAGACTTACTGATGGCGGCACCTGCCGGGGCTAAAACCACCATGGGCTTAGATCCGGGTGTTCGTACCGGTGTTAAGGTTGCGGTGGTAGACGAAACCGGTAAAGCGGTTGCCACTAACACCGTATTCCCGTTCCAGCCGCAGAACCAAATGGACAAAGCCATGCGTACGCTGGCTACCTTGTGCAAGCAGTACAAAGTGGAGCTTATCAGCATTGGTAACGGCACCCACTCGCGCGAGACCGACAAAATGGTCGGCGACATGCTGAAACAACACAGCGACATTAAAGCCACTAAGGTTATAGTGAACGAAGCCGGTGCTTCGGTTTACTCGGCGTCTGAACTGGCTGCGCAGGAATTCCCGAATATGGACGTGTCGCTACGTGGTGCAGTCTCTATTGCCCGCCGCTTGCAGGATCCGTTGGCAGAGCTGGTGAAGATTGAGCCTAAGTCTATTGGTGTAGGCCAATACCAGCACGACGTGAGTCAGTCACAACTGGCGCAAAGTCTGGATGCGGTGGTTGAAGACTGCGTAAACGCCGTGGGTGTAGATGCCAATATGGCTTCTGCCGCGTTGCTGCAGCGCGTATCCGGCTTATCGAAAACTTTGGCGAAGAACTTAGTTGAGCACCGCGATGCGCATGGTGCGTTCCGTAATCGTAAGCAATTGCTGGATGTTGCGCGCATGGGACCAAAAGCCTTTGAACAGGCAGCAGGCTTCTTACGCATTAGTAACGGCGAACAACCACTGGACGCCTCCTCGGTTCACCCCGAGGCTTATACTGTGGTTGAACGCATTGCCAAAACCAATTCAATTCCGGTACAGGAACTTATTGGTAATCAGCAATTGATTAAAACCTTGAACGCTAAAGACTACACCGATGAGCGCTTTGGTCTGCCAACGGTTACCGACATTTTGTCCGAACTGGAAAAACCCGGCCGCGACCCGCGTCCTGAATTCAAAATGGCAGAGTTTAAAGAAGGCGTTGAGAAAGTCAGTGATCTGAAGCCCGGCATGTTGCTGGAAGGTGTGGTAACTAACGTGGCGAACTTTGGTGCCTTTATTGATGTTGGCGTGCATCAGGACGGTCTGGTGCACATTTCAGCACTGGCGGACAAGTTCGTCAGCGACCCGCGCGAAGTGGTTAAAGCCGGCGACATTGTGAAGGTAAAAGTGCTGGAAGTGGACATTGAGCGTAAACGTATTGGCTTAACCATGCGCCTGAGCGATGAAGCCCCAGCCAATACCGCAGGCAGCGACAAGCCTAAAGCGAAAACCGGAAGCGGACCTAAGAAAAAACCTTCAGGCAATGGTGGTCGTGCGCCACAGCCACAAAACTCAGCAATGGGCAGTGCATTAGCAGACGCCTTTGCAAAAGCGAAGAAAGATTAAACAGGAATAGTTAAGCGGTAGCGCTGAATGAGTCCACGGAAGGACGAACGCGCTTATCGTAAAATGAAGAAATCATTTCGCCACGTTCGGACGATGAAAGCGTTTTTCTACCTTCTTCGGCAGGTGTTACAGCACCTGATGACGCGGATTGGCTACTAGAACCGCCTTTATTTTCACCTTCCAGACTTTTATTAAACGGCGCGTTAATACTGATATCGGGGTTTTGTTTCTCGCCTTCCTCACCGCTTTCGCTTGCCTCAACTTGCATTTGGGCTAATTCCGCCCGAGCCTGCGTGGCTTTATTAGCCGCTTCGGCAGCAATTGAACGGTCGGCAGCAGAAGGTTGTGCCGGCGCTAATGCCGCGCGACGTACCAACTGCATTTTTTGAATGGTCGCTTGCGGATCACCGTTAACCGGGCTGACATCTATTTGAACTTCGCCGCCCACAGCATAAGACTTACCGTCAGGCCCGCGTTCGTATTCATAGGAAGGCGAGCCAGCATGCTGGCCGCCAACTGCCGCGTGGGCTTGTTCGTGTACACGAACTTCCTGATCACGGCTTTTTAGCTCATCGACTTTTTCAACTTCTTCTTCACTGAGCTTCTGCTGATTCTTTTCAGCATTGTCAGTAACTTCTTTGCTAGCTTTGTCGGTGGCTTTTTTGCTGTCAGGCTTTCCATCCGCTTTCGCGTCGGGTTTTCTGTCAGCCTGGGTATCGGCTTTATTACTGGATTGATCAGATTTGGCAGGTTCGTTCACCAACGGCCGCTGCAAATTATCCCTGTTCATCGACTCCGCAGGTGGTGCCGACGTTACAGGAATAGGCGGTAACGCTGGTGAGATATTCATGTTAGAACATTAAGCGCTGGTATCAATCATTGTGCCCAACATCTCGTCGGCAGTTTCTACCGTACGGGTGTTTGACTCAAAGTTGGTCTGCCCCTGGTTTAGTGAAACCAGAGAATCAGTGGTATTGGCAGCCGTAACGCTTTGACTGGTTTCAGACGCAGTCTCTGTTGCGGCCTGGGCACCATTTGCAACGGCATTACTTTGCTGCTGAACATCATTACGACCCGATGTTGAAGCAGACGCAATTTCCTGACTCGCTTGTGATACCTGCTGGTTTGCACGTTGCATACCCTGCAGGCCTGAGTTCATTGCTGCACCAATTTCCATCGTTTCCTCCCACACACTAGGGCGTGTTACTACGAATGTATTTGTCAGTATCGTTTATATTTTAAACATTTTCAAGTACTGACAAATGCCATTCGTCGCAATTTCAACCAATAATTACGCGTGCTGCTGAATTTGATTTAATAGCGCTTTCCAGGAGCGTTTTTGCATTTCCAGCGAAGCCTTCATTTCATCAACCTGACGCTTCAACGCATCAATATCGTGATGCACATGTTCTTTCAAGGCTTTAGCTTTAGTATCCAGAAGCTTTTTACGAGCCTGATAATATGCCTTCAACTGCTGGCCCATCTGGTCATAATGTTCCTGAGCCCTTTCAAACAAAGATTCCGGCGCTGCCTGAGCTTTCAGCTGAGCTCGTTTTAACTGCATTTGCAGTTTCGCCCGCTCGACCTGATACGGCGAGCTGCGCTTTAAGTTTTTCGCCAGACCCAGCCATTTACTGGCTACGATCAGCCATTTAGTTGGGTCGAACTGCCACCAGCGAATACCGTTACGATAATCCGCGGCAAAAATGTGGTGGTAATTATGGTAACCCTCGCCAAACGTCAGAAACGCCAGCACGCCATTGTCGCGCGCAGTGTTTTTGTCGGTATAAGGCTGTTTACCCCAAATATGCGCCAGCGAGTTAATAAAGAAAGTGGTGTGGTGGTTTAGCACCAGGCGCAACACGCCAATAACCAACAATCCTGCCCACACGTCGCCCAGCATGAAACCGGCGGCAATTGGCCAGCCAAAGTTCACAAACAGAGTTAGCGGCAAGTAATACTTGTGCTGCCACATAACAATTGGGTCTTTCTGCAGGTCTTTAACGTTATCGTAGTCAGTATAACGGCTCGCCTGATATTCACGGATCATCCAGCCAATATGCGAGTACCAGAAGCCTCGCTTAGCTGAATACGGGTCTTTGTCGTTGTCATCAACGTGCTTGTGGTGCTCACGGTGGTCAGAAGACCAGTGAAGCGCACTGTTCTGCAGCGCAACCGCACCGCCAATGGCAAAAATAAAACGAATTACCGGGTTTGCATCGTATGTACGATGCGCCCACAGGCGATGATAGCCCGCAGTAATAGATAAGCCGGCGAAACACGCCGTGCCCAACATAACCCACCAAAACGCGGCACCAATGCCAACGCTGTATGCGTATAAAGGTACACCAACAATGGCGACAATAAAGGTAATAGAGAACACCAGGGTGTTTAACCAGATAATGGGGGGCTTTTCAGAAATCTTTTGCATGCATATAACCTAAAACATTCAAATAAAGGCAGGCGTCTAATAGCGTACACCTGTACGCTGAATGTACGTGTTTCGTGTTCAAATTACAAGCGGTAAAAGTGTAAAAAGCTGTGTTATCATTCTTAATATACACGCAAAGATGACTATACGACTATGGCCGGAATTCGCGCAAAGCAGAAAGAGAAAACCCGACAGGCGTTAATTAACGCGGCAATGAACCAATTAAGCGCCGAAAACGGTTTCTCCAGTTTGAGCCTGCGTGAGGTTGCCCGTGAAGCCGGTATTGCTCCTACTTCTTTTTATCGACATTTTCGCGACATGGATGAGTTAGGGCTTACTTTGGTGGACGAATGCGGTCTGGCTTTACGCCAACTATTACGCCAGGCGCGTCAGCGCATTGAATCCGGCGGCTCAATTATTCGGGTATCTATAGAAACTTTTATGCAGTTTGTCGCAGACAACACCGCTACCTTCAGGTTGTTGTTGCAGGAGCGTTCAGGCCGCTCACGCAGTTTTCGTTTGGCGGTAGTGCGCGAAATAGATCACTTCAAGGCCGAACTGGAAGACTATTTAGTTAACGAACAGTCGTTTAGCCGCGAGTTGGCCGAGTTACAGTCGGACACTATTGCCAAAATTGTATTCAGCGCCGGTGCCGACTGCTTTGACGTAGACGAAGAAGAGCGCGAAATTATTACCGAAAAAACGATTCTGCAAGTTCGCTTAGTTGCCCGGGGCGCCGAAGCGACTCGCCGATTACTAAAACGAGAGTCATAAAAAACAATCTTAATCAGAACAAGAAACTGGAGAACATTATGCTTTTACGTGCTGTAGGCGGTATGGCATTAGCAGTCTTGGCGGCCGATATTGATGCCCGCGAAATGACGCTAATGGAAACCGTAACCACCAAAGCCATTCGTTCGGCTCAATTGTCGCCGGATGGTCAGTTCACTGCGGTTATCCGCTCAACACCCCGCACTCCGTACGAAGATGACGACGGCTCCAGCTACAGTGAGTTAGTGCTTATTAACGCTGAAGGCGAAGAAACGTCTTACCTGAGTAAAGACAAAAAGTTCGGCCGGGTCAGCTTTGGTCCGCAAAGCGAATACCTGTACTTTACTGCCAAAGAAGAAGGCGATGAGTATCAGGAGCTTTACCGCATGCCTGTGCACGGCGGCGGTATTCAGTCGGTGTTTGAATTTGACGGCAATATTGGCAGCTACGCGTTGAGTGATGACAGCGAGCAACTGGTCTTTTTGTCTTCAGGCGCGAAAGACAGCGATGAAGAAAAACTTGAAAAGAAAGGCTTTAAAGCCGAAGTCTACGAAGAAGACTTAACCTATACTCAGGTTTACCATGTTTCATTGGGTCAGGAAGACGCTGAGGCCAAAGCGGTTACCGCCGACGACCAGCACGCGCTTTCGGTTAGCTTCCACCCGAATAACGAACAGCTACTGGTTCGTACCGCACCAACTTCGCTTATCGATGACAATTACATGAGCAGCCAATATCAGCTTATTAGTCTGGACGGCGAAGTAGTCACTTCTTTTGAAAGTGAAGGCAAGCTTGGTCGTGCAGAATTTTCACCGGACGGTCGTTATTTGGCCATGATCCGCGCTGCTGACTACAACGATCCTTCTGCTGGTTCTTTATTTGTTTACGACACTCGCGAGCAAGAGCACCGCAACGTGTTGCCTGACTACAAAGGCGCAGTCAAAGACTTTAGCTGGCGTACCGATGAAGAAATTATCTGGTTAGGTCATCGTGGCACCGAAACCGAAGTTCAGGCATTAACGCTTAAGTTTCTAGAAAGCCGCAGCCTGTTAGAGTTGGGTGAAGCCATTTTCACCAGCCTGGACGGCGAAGCCGGCAAATCTGAATTTGTTTTAACCGGTCACCGTCCTAGCCACCCGAGCGAAGCATTCAAATACAGCAATGGTCGTCTGGAGCGTTTAACCGACTCTAACCCCTGGCTGGCCGAGATCGATATGCCTCGTCAGGAAACCATGACTTATAAAGCACGCGACGGGCTTAAGCTGGAAGGTATTGTGGTTTACCCAACCAACTACGAAGAAGGCAAGACCTACCCGACCATGATGGTGATTCACGGTGGTCCTGAGTCGCATTACAGCAACGGCTGGTTAGATCGCTATGCGTCGCCGGTTAAACATGCTGCAGCCAAAGGTTATGCCCTGTTCTTCCCGAATTACCGTGGCAGTACCGGTCGTGGTGTTGAGTTCTCTAAGCTGGGTCAGAACGACTACGCCGGTAAAGAGTTCGATGACATTGTTGATGCGAAAAAACATCTGGTAGAAATTGGTTTAGCCGACGAGTCTCGTGTGGGTATCACTGGCGGTTCTTACGGCGGTTACGCTTCAGCCTGGGGCGCAACGGCACAGACCGAGCACTTTGCAGCCAGCGTTATGTTTGTGGGTATCAGCGACAACTTATCTAAGTTTGGTACCACCGACATTGCCAAAGAAATGCACGCTGTGCATGCCCGTAGCTATCCGTGGGACAAGTGGGAATGGTACTTAGAGCGCAGCCCAATTTATCACGCAGAAAAGGCGCGTACGCCAATTCTTATTATGCATGGTAAAGAAGACACTCGTGTACACCCTTCACAGTCTATGGAATTGTACCGTTATCTGAAAACTCACGGTAATGTACCGGTTCGCTTAGTGTTGTACCCCGGCGAAGGCCACGGCAACCGCAAAGTAGCAGCGCAGCTAGATTACAGCATGCGTTTTATGCGTTGGATGGATACCTTCCTGGTAGAAAAAGCTGAGGAAAAACCCTCGTTTGAATTACCACACGCTGAACAGCTTAAATAAAGCCAGTTCCTAATAAAAAGCCGGGATACTTCATTTTGAAGCTCCCGGCTTTTTTTATCCTAAACGTCCTTATTTACCAGAAACGGCTCGCCATATTTCCTTCCAGCCCGGTTCTTTTCCGTAGTACTGAATACCCATAGCGAATAATCTGCCCGCCACATTGCGCATCCAGTATACAAAAGCCGCCAGTAATACCAGGCTCAGCAACCATTCCCATACCGCGACATCAGTTTGCAACAAACGCGCCGGCATCATGGCAAAGGAGCTAATCGGCAGAATGCTCATTACGGTAGCTAAGGTCGAGTCAGGTTCACTTACCACACTAAAGCTCAGAAATATTGGCAACATGGGTACAAGCATCACCGTACTGCGGGACGAGTGGTTAGGGTCATCGATGGTTGCGGAAAAACCCGCTAGTAAGGCGTTAATTAAGACCGTGCCCAATAAAACAAAGATAAGACTCAACAGACCTGTGCCAATGCCCCAGTCCAGACCTGAACCGCTCTTATCGGACAGTGCCGCAACGACCAGGCTTACGCCCAAAATCATTAAACCGATAAAGAGCATTGATTTAAGGCTGTGCAAGGTAATACCAATAATTTTGCCATCCATCCACTGAGTCGGTGTCACAATGGTCAACAACTGCTCGGTTACACGCTGTTGCTTCTCGGCGGTTATGGACATCATCATCAAACCGAAACCAGTAAAAACCCCAACCATTATTATCACCAGTAGCATACTGGCTGAACCGTCGTTAGCATCGTCAATGGAAGCTTCTTCGCTTTCTTCAATAGAAAACGCAATTTCCGGCTTTTCATCAATAACCGCTTTTTCTTCCGGTGCCAGTGGTAACTGCTGAATGCGCAGATCCTGCAGTTGATCCTGTAATTCGCTGCGCAATTCCTGTTGCCAGGTCTGAGACTTCTTAACCCAGACTTTTGCGGTTAACTCCGGTGTTATGACAATTAATGCATCTAAGTCTTCCGGTAGCTGCGCTTTCCATCCTTCCACTTCCATAGTGCCAGCACTGCGAAGGCTTAAGTCTTTTGGTGCTTCAAACTCCCAAGACTGTGGTTTGCCTTGTTCATAGAAAATAGCTCCGTGATATTCATCCGACAAAAGCTGGGCTATTGCGCCCCAGCCAGTGCTCACGGCAAAAATGCCGACCAAAATGACAATAGACAAAAGTTCCTGCTTCCACTTAAAGAAGCGCTTAAACTCCCACCACGAAATGGCTTTTAACTGCTTAAAATAACCCGGACTCGTCTGTTTCATGACCGCGCCTCCTCGCTGCTTCTCTCATCACTCGCTTGCCGACGAATCGTATCCAGATATAAATCATGTAACCCGGGCTGAATCGGCGCAAAGGCTTTAATCGATACCTGCTGTGCCAATTGTGGCCACAACTCGTCTATACCGGCATCGGTGCGAAAAGTTATCTCCACTTGTTCTTCACTCACCTTGCGCATGAACTCTATTTGCTCAACGCCCTGCCAGCTATCCAAAGCCAACTGAGCTTTGGTCGTAACCCGATAAACAGGCTTAGGCAGCAAGGTATTGCGAATTTCCTGCAAGCTGCCCTGAGCTACCGCCCGTCCTTTATTCATGAGCAACATGGTGTCGGCTAAGCGTTCAACCAGCTCCATTTGGTGTGCACTTAGTACCACAGTCTTGCCCCGTTCACGCAGTTCGTTCAATACCGTCAGCACGTGCTCCTGGTTTACCGGGTCCAATCCCGAAAAGGGTTCATCCAGAATAACCAGTTGAGGGTCGTGCAGCAGCGTGGCAATAAGTTGTACTTTTTGCTGGTTTCCCTTAGACATCTGACGCAAGGGCTCATCTTTGCGATCAGTCAGTTCGAACCGCTCCAGCCAATTATCAATATCGCTGCGTATATCGCTCAGCTTCAACCCGCGCAAACTGGCAATATAATTCAGGTTATCCAGTATGGTTCGGTCCTGATACAAACCGCGGTCTTCAGGCAGATAAGCGAAGTCGTGATAGGTCAGCTCTATACTCTCGCCGTTATTCTCAACGAGGATCTCACCTTCGTCGGGTTGGGTCAGGCCGACCAGCATACGAACCAGGGACGACTTACCGGCGCCGTTAGGACCGAGTAACGCCTGAATCTTGCCGGGCTGAATATCGAGGGAGATAGCGTCTACCGCCGTTACGGTGCGGTAACGCTTAGTGACATTATTAACTGAAAGGCGCATGTTATTTTTCTGTTATTTGCTTAAGAAGCGCCTATCTTAGAAAGACAAAGGGCCCGTAACAAGTGTTACGAGCCCTTTAATTTGTTTCAAACTATGAATTTACAGCTGAGGGCCTGCGGCAACCAGCGCTTTACCGTTATCGGTATCAGTAAATTTCTCAAAGTTTGCGACAAAACGTTCGGCTAAGTCTTTGGCGCGAACGTCCCACTCACCGTCATCTTCGTATGTTTTACGTGGGTCCAGAATGCTACTGTCTTCAACGCCGGCCAGCTCAGTTGGCATAGCCAGGTTAAAGTGAGGCAACTGCACAAATTCAGCATCTTCAATTGAACCATCTAAAATGGCGTCAATAATAGCGCGAGTCGCTTTAATAGAAATGCGCTTGCCGGTACCGTTCCAGCCAGTGTTAACCAGGTAGGCTTCTGCGCCAGCCGCTTCCATACGCTTCACTAATACTTCCGCGTACTGCGTTGGGTGAAGGCTTAAGAACGCCGCGCCAAAACAGCTGGAGAAAGTAGGTGTAGGTTCGGTTACACCACGCTCAGTACCGGCTAATTTAGCAGTAAAACCGGACAAGAAATGATACTGCGCTTGCTCTTTAGTCAGCTTAGAAACCGGAGGCAATACGCCAAAGGCATCGGCTGTCAGGAAAATAACTTTCTTCGCGTGACCCGCTTTAGACACCGGCTTAACAATGTTGTCAATGTGGTAAATAGGGTAAGACACGCGAGTGTTCTCGGTTTTCGAGTTGTCATCAAAGTCGACAACACCGTTGTCATCAACAGCAACGTTTTCTAATAAAGCGTCACGACGAATCGCGTTGTAAATGTCCGGTTCCGCTTCTTTCGACAAGTTGATGGTTTTTGCGTAGCAGCCACCTTCAAAGTTGAATACGCCGTCGTCATCCCAACCGTGTTCATCGTCACCAATGAGTGCGCGTTTCGGGTCAGTCGACAGGGTGGTTTTACCCGTGCCTGACAAGCCGAAGAAAACAGCCACGTCGCCTTCTTGACCAACGTTGGCAGAGCAATGCATAGAAGCAATGCCTTTTAGCGGCAGGAAGTAGTTCATCATTGAGAACATACCTTTTTTCATTTCGCCGCCGTACCAGGTGCCGCCAATTAACTGAATTTTTTCAGTTAAGTTAAACGCCACAAAGTTTTCTGAATTCAGTTCCTGTTCCTGCCACTTCGGATTAATGCACTTAGCACCGTTCATGACAACGAAGTCTGGCTCAAAGTTTTCCAGCTCTTCTTCGCTTGGGCGAATGAACATGTTTTTCACGAAGTGCGCCTGCCATGCCACTTCGGTAATGAAGCGAACTGCAAGACGAGTGTCTTCGTTAGCACCGCAATAGGTATCAACCACAAACAAACGTTTGTGCGACAACTGCTCAGTGACCAAACCTTTCAGTTCATTCCAGGTTTCGGTCGATAGTGGTTTGTTGTCGTTTTTGCCTTGGTCAGCCCACCAGACGGTATCGCGAGTTGTGTCATCGCGGACAATGTATTTGTCTTTAGGGGAACGTCCGGTGAAAATTCCGGTATCGACAGCAACCGCACCCAGGTCCGTTACCGTTCCTTTTTCATAACCTTGCAGGTCGTCGCGAGTTTCCTCTTCGAATAGCAGGTCGTAGGACGGATTATGGACAATTTCTTCGACATCTGTGATGCCGTAGCGGCTCAGATCCAGATTAGGCATGACGTAAGGCTCCTGAGATTACGGTCGTTCGTTAACGTTAACAGCAGCAACACAGCGTAAAAAATCCTGTTTTACAGTTTGGTTACTGGCTAATTTTCAGGGCGCGAATATTAACCTGATTGTGTAAAAAAAGATAGGGCAAAATTTTGCCAGTTCGTTAGAATGCCCGCCTGACTTTTGTATGCAGCAGTGGGTTTCTGATCATTTATGCGTGATTCCTTTCACAGCCGAATTGGCTTTATATTAGCAGCCGCGGGCTCTGCCGTTGGCCTGGGGAATATTTGGGGCTTCCCGACTCAGGTTGCGAACCACGGCGGCGGCGCCTTCCTGCTGGTGTATCTTTGCGTAATCTTTATACTTGCCATACCCGCTTTGTACAGCGAAATGCTGATAGGCCATAGTGCGCAGGCGAACCCGGTTCGCTCCTTAACGCAGCTATCCGAAGGACGCGCCCGCCCTATTGGCCGCTTAATGGGTTACCTTAATGTGCTGGGCTCCTGCTTAATGCTCAGCTTTTATCATGTGGTGGCCGGCTGGATGCTAGTTCATGCTTTAGGCTTTCTGGCTCGTGGCTTTGGTGTTGAACCTGCTGCCGAATTTTTGCTGAACAGCTCACTAACCCGCGACTTAATTTTCACCGCTGTATTTTTACTCGCCACCGCTTACGTGGTTTTTCAAGGTGTGGAAAAGGGGATAGAGCGCTGGTCTAAGCGTCTGATGCCTACCTTAGTCGTTTTACTGGTGGCGCTAATTGCCTACATGCTGACCTTACCCGGCGCCGACGAAGGTCTGAAGAAATACCTTGTCCCCGACTTCAGCCTAATGACTGACACCAGCATTTTAGTGGCCGCTATGGGCCAGGCGTTCTTCTCGCTCTCTATTGGTCTGGGCGGCATGATGATATACGGCTCCTACCTGAAACCGGGTGCTAACTTAGGTCGTTTAAGCTTATCAGTGGCCGCGCTGGATACTTTTATAGCGTTCCTGGCGGGGCTGTTAATTATTCCGGCTCTGTACGCAGGTATTCATCTGGGAGTTAATGTCGGCGACGGCTCTAAACTCATTGGCGAAGGCCAGCTCATTTTTGCGGTACTGCCCGAGCTATTTAATAGTATGGGCATTGCCGGACCTTTTGTGGCTTTTGCATTTTTCATGTTGCTGAGTATTGCCGCTCTAACCTCGACCATTGCTCAGGCCGAAGTACCGGTGTCTTACTGCATAGAAGAGCGCAAACTGAAACGGCCAGTAGCAACCGCCCTGTCACTGAGCGTTATTGCGGTGTTTTCGCTGCTGCTAATACTGTTCTTTGAACCGCTGTTTGGCTGGGTTGTTACTGCGGTAACACAGTTCCAGCTGCCGCTGTCAGGCTTATTCTATTTGCTGGTGGTGGGCTGGTTATGGCACCGCAGCAATCACCTGAAAGCTATTGCTGCGGGCAGTGTCGGCTTAACCTTGTTACGCTGGCATATCCGCTATTTATGTCCGGTACTAATGAGCATCGTGTTTTATCACGTAGCCTTTAGCTAAGCCGGGTTAACTTTTACCCGGACGCTTACCGGAAAACTTCTGCTTCAGTGCTGACGCCACCCGGGCGTCAGTAAAACCGGAAACGTCGCCGCCATGCAGCGCCACCTCTTTTACTAAAGAAGAAGAAATAAACGAATTTTCCTCTGCTGGCGTCAGAAACACGCTTTCCAGATTCGGCGCCAGACGTCGGTTCATATTGGCTAGCTGAAATTCGTATTCAAAATCAGACACCGCGCGTAATCCGCGAATAAGCACTGTTGCTTCGTACTCTTTGGCAAAGTTCACCAACAGTCCGGAAAAGCCAACCACAGTGACATTATCCAGGTTTTCAGTCACTTGCTGCGCCAGCAAAACCCGCTCTTCCAGACTGAACAGCGGCTTTTTACTGGGGCTTTCTGCAATACCCACAACAATTTCACTGAACAAGTTGGCGGCTCGTTCAATTAAGTCGGCGTGGCCATTTGTAATAGGATCAAAGGTTCCCGGATAAATTGCTCGACGGTGCATAGAGTCTCCTAAACCGTTATTTGTGCAAGCACTTTATTTGCACGCTTTTCATTTGGCCTAAAAGAGTACACGCAAGTGCACACTAAACAAAAGCCCGATATTTAAATTAAGGATGCGAGTTGCGACTAACATCAGTAAACTAGAGGGTAACTTACGTTTTCAAATAGTGGAGTAAAAAATGAGCTCAGCCTTTTATCAGCAACTGGCCGACCAACTGGCCGAAACCAAAGCCGAAGGCCTGTACAAGAAAGAACGTATTATCAGTTCGGATCAAAGCTCTGAAATTACGGTGAATAACCGCAAGGTACTCAACTTCTGCGCAAACAACTATCTGGGTCTGGCCAACCACCCGGACTTAATTAAAGCCGCCAAACAAGGCCTGGACGAACACGGTTTTGGTACGGCTTCGGTGCGTTTTATTTGTGGTACTCAGGACATTCATAAAACACTGGAACAAAAACTTAGCGAGTTTTTAGGTACTGAAGACACCATTTTGTATTCATCATGCTTTGACGCCAACGGCGGTTTGTTCGAAACTCTAATGGGCCCCGAAGACGCTATTATTAGTGACGAGCTCAACCACGCCAGCATTATTGACGGTATTCGCTTGAGTAAAGCGAAACGCTTCCGCTACAAAAACAACAATCTGGAAGACTTAGAAGCACAGCTGAAGCAAGCTGACGCAGACGGCGCACGCCACAAATTAATAGCAACCGACGGTGTGTTCTCAATGGACGGCGTTATTGCCAACTTAAAAGGTATTTGCGACCTGGCCGACAAATATGGCGCGCTGGTCATGATGGATGACTGCCACGCTACTGGTTTCTTAGGCGAAAACGGTAAAGGTACGCATGAATACTGCGACGTTATTGGCCGTGTTGATATTATCACCGGTACCTTAGGGAAAGCGCTGGGTGGTGCTTCTGGTGGTTACACTTCAGGTAAGAAAGAAGTCATTGACTGGTTACGCCAGCGTTCACGCCCTTACCTGTTCTCTAACTCAGTAGCACCTGCCATTGTTCAGGCGTCTATTCGTGTACTGGATATGCTGGCCGAAGGCGGCAAGTTGCGCAGCCAACTGTGGGAAAACGCCAGCTACTTCCGTGAGCAAATGACGAACGCAGGCTTTACTTTGAGCGGCGCAGACCACGCCATTATTCCTGTTATGGTCGGCGACGCCAAACTGGCCTCTGAAATGTCAGATCGCCTGTTGGAAGAAGATATTTATGTGATCGGCTTTTCCTTCCCTGTCGTTCCTAAAGGCAAAGCTCGTATCCGCACGCAGATGTCTGCGGCACACACACGTGAACAACTGGATCGCACCATTGAAGCCTTTACCCGCATTGGTAAAGAGCTGGGTGTGATTTAAGGAGTAAAGAATGAAAGCTTTATCAAAACTGCACGCAAAACCCGGCATTTGGATGACGGACGTTGAAAAGCCGGAATGCGGTTACAACGATTTGCTGATTAAAATTAAGAAAACCGCCATTTGCGGCACCGATGTTCACATTTATAAATGGGACGACTGGTCGCAGAAAACCATTCCGGTGCCTATGGTGGTCGGCCACGAGTACGTGGGTGAAGTTGCCGCTATGGGCGACGGTGTTCGTGGCTTTGAAATTGGCGACCGTGTCTCCGGCGAAGGCCACATTACCTGTGGTCACTGTCGTAACTGCCGTGCTGGCCGTCGCCACTTATGCCGCAATACCTATGGTGTGGGTGTTAATCGTCCGGGGGCTTTTGCAGAATACCTGGCACTACCAGCTGAAAACGCTTTTAAACTGCCAGATGACGTTACTGATGAAATGGCAGCTGTATTTGACCCATTTGGGAATGCTGTTCACACCGCCCTGGCTTTTGACCTGGTGGGTGAAGACGTGCTGATTACCGGTGCGGGTCCTATTGGTATTATGGCAGCAGCCGTTGCCCGTCACGTTGGCGCACGCCACGTGGTTATTACCGACGTCAACGAATACCGCCTGGACTTAGCTCGTAAAATGGGCGTTACCCGGGCAGTGGACGTTAGCAAAGAAAAGCTCTCTGACGTTATGAACGAGCTGGGCATGAAAGAAGGCTTTGATGTGGGTCTGGAAATGTCCGGTGTTCCGTCTGCGTTTTCACAAATGCTGGAAACCATGAACCATGGTGGCAAAATTGCCATGCTGGGCATTCCACCAGAAAACATCGCTATAGACTGGAACCAGGTTATTTTTAAAGGTTTGGTTATTAAAGGCATTTATGGCCGCGAGATGTTTGAAACCTGGTACAAAATGGCCAGCTTGCTGCAGTCGGGGCTGGATATTTCGCCTATTTTAACGCACGAAATGCCTATTGATGACTTTGAGAAAGGCTTTGAAACCATGATTTCAGGCCAGTCCGGCAAAGTCATACTAAATTGGGATTAATGCGTAGATGAGCAATTATCAGCTAATGGAATTACCCATCGCCGTTGAGCATTGGCAAAATGGCGATGCGGTTTTTGTTGATATCCGCGACCCGCAGTCCTTTGCTGCGGGCCACATTCCGGGCTCTCAGCATCTGGATAACAGCAACCTGCCGCAGTTTCTGAGTTCGGTTGATAAAAACCAAAAAGTGATTGTGGTTTGCTACCATGGCATTAGCAGTCAGGGGGCAGCTGATTACATAGCTGGCAACGGTTTTACTGATGTGCACAGCATGGACGGCGGCTATACGGCCTGGTCCATGTCTTTTCCTGAACATACTTCTCATAAAGAAACCGAAAGGGACTAAACCATGCGACGATTGCTCAGCAGCCGCGACTCAGACTGGATGCACAAGCTGTATCAGTATTTACGTCAGCAAGGCATGCCAGTCAGCGTTACTGAACGCGGTGAGCAATTGGAATTATGGTTACATCAGAGCAGTTATGAAGCTGCCGCTAAAACACTGATTCAACAGTTTAAAGATAACCCAGAGCTAGCCGCTGCGCCCGTTCAAGCAAAGCGAACTTCGGAACGAGGTTCATCATCACTGTCTTTTAGTTTGCTGCAGCAAAGCGGTTGGCTGACCCGAATTGTCGCGGTTCTGGCGTTGCTGGTGTTTGGGATGGTGCAAATGTACCCCGAAACCGTACTGGAGACACTGAGGATCAGCCAATATTTTTCGGCGCTTCCCTACGATCAGCCCTGGCGCTTTATTACGCCCGTACTGATGCACTTTACGCTGCTTCATCTGGTATTTAATATTTTCTGGTGGTGGTATCTGGGCGGTCGTATTGAACGTTCTCTGGGTATATCCTGGTTACTGGCTCTGCTGTTATTCTGCGGTATTACTGCAAACGTTATTCAGTACCTTTTCAATGGCCCTAACTTTGGTGGGCTGTCCGGTGTGGTCTATGGCTTGCTTGGTTTCTGCTGGATATACAGCTTCAATCGCCCAACGCCGCTGTATCTGCCACCGGGGCTGATTATCTTCATGCTGCTGTGGTTAGTAATTGGCTACACCGACATGCTATGGATAAATGTTGCTAACGAGGCTCATCTGGCCGGGCTGCTTTCCGGCTGTTTTGCAGGTTTTGTAGTGCGTTGGTTAAACCCTAAAATGCGGCCGCTTCACTGATAAATGTACTTGGTAAAAAGAACATCGCGGATAACTGGATTACCGGTTTCCTGCTGCATCAGTTCTTTTGCTCTTTCTATACATTTTAAACGAAGTTGATCGCGTCCCGTCATGGTTCGCACCTGACGTTCGGTCGCGGTACTTAAAATTGACACAAAGGCATTACGCAATAAAGGCGCGTGGTGTTCTACCACACTAACGTAACTGGGGTCCGGCACCATCACTTCAATAGCAACCCGAATGAAACCCAACCGGTAATCGTTTCCCTCTTTCAGGTAATTGGTGGTGATATCAGGCTCAAAGCCGTAGTACGAAACGTCGTCTGCCGACGCCACCGTTACACTGCTGAACCAAAGAAAAATACTGGCAAATACTGTTATCAGAAGTTTCATAGCCCTACCCGGCCCGATTGCTGTTCAATTAAGTTCTATCTGCTATCATAGCGACAGAGCTTAATAACGCCAACACAAATGACAACAGAGTTTTATGCTACCCCGGTTTTTCCAGTTAGCAAAGCACTGCAATGGATGCCGCCCGAACAACTTGAATTAACCTCCACACAAGCCGACTGGCTGCTTTACGAAGGTTCGCTTACAGAACGTCTGAAGCAGGTAGGCCAGCAGTTCTCCGTTAAGTTACTGGGCCAGCAATTGCTTGCCCCTAACACTGAAGAAAAGCAAAGGTTAAAAGGTAAGGACCAAGTCGTTATTCGGGAAGTTCTACTATACTGTAATGAAAAGCCTTGGGTTTTTGCGCGCAGTCTATTTTCACCCAGCGCCGAAAACGCCAATACACTGAATTTACAACAACTGGGGAATCAGTCATTGGGTGAGTCTCTATTTGCCCGTAGCGATTTATACTGCGGAGACATAGAAGTGGCAGAAGTTGCTCTGGAACACCCGGTTGCTCAGCTTAATCAGCAGTGGTTTGGGATAAACCAGAGGCTGCTCGGCAGACGCCGAATATTTTCAACGGGCGGTGAGCAACTGTTAGTCAGTGAAGTATTTCTGCAGCCCTCGCCACTTTACTCTTCGCCGAATAACAGGAGTTAGTATGCAAAAGTTAGTCGCTTTTTGGCAGTTAATGCGTGCGGACAGACCCATTGGTACCTATTTACTTGCCTGGCCGACCATCTGGGCACTCATGATAGCCGGAGCTGGCGAGCCGCCCCTGCGTATCGTCGTCATATTTTTGCTCGGTACTTTTGTCATGCGCTCTGCCGGTTGTGTTATTAACGACTTTGCCGACCGTAATTATGACGGTCACGTACGCCGCACGCGCCAGCGTCCTATTCCGGCGGGAAGAATATCGGCAACTGAAGCGATGATAGGTTTCATCGCCCTGTTAGCCATTGCCTTCGGGTTGGTTATGCAACTGAACACTGAAACGGTCATGCTCAGCTTTTTCGCCGCCGGCGTAGCGGCACTTTACCCGTTTTGTAAACGCTGGACGCATTTGCCACAAATAGTGCTGGGCATCGCCTTTAGCTTCGGCATTCTCATGGCCTTTACCGCACTGGAATCTGACCAATGGTTTATTGCTGGCTTACTATTTCTTGCCAATATTCTCTGGACGGTCGCCTACGATACCGAATATGCCATGGCAGACCGCGAAGACGACTTAAAAATAGGCCTGCAGAGCACGGCAATTTTGTTTGGTCGCTTCGACCGTCTGGCTATTGGCTTGATGCAACTCGCGACTCTGGCCTTATTGGGCTGGGTATTGCACTTAATTACCGTTGAACTTTGGGTGTGGCTAGCATTAGCGGCTATTTTTCTGTTGTTTGCTTACCAGCACTGGCTAATACGACACAGAGAGCCCGGAAAGTGCTTCCAGGCTTTTCTGCATAACCATTATATTGGCATGGTATTCGCTATTGGCTTAGCCGTGCATTACTGGTTCTGATTACTCTCAGTCGGCTTTTGCTCTTCTTTGGGTGCTTCTTTTTGTTCATGTTCGGCCTGCTCTTTCAACTGCTGAACGAACTGCTCAACCGACTGACGAATGGTTTGTAGCACAGGACCGTCAATGAGCTCATCGACCTGATCGCTGAGCTCGCCCACCGGCTCGGCAGCAATTTGCTGGCCGTCGTCATTAATTTCTACCAGACCTTGCTGTTTTAAACTGGCAATGAGCGTCGACATGACTTTCTTATCGTAAAATTCCGGCGCATCGATGCCGTGAATGGAACTTAAACGTTCGGCCAGGGTAATAGACTGCTTTTCGAGATCCGCGCGCATGATGGGCTGCGCCTGTTGCAGCAACTCAAGTACAATACAATAACGCTGCAAGGTTTCACTGGCACTGTTGGCCAATAACCGCAACCGATACCACTGCGCACTTTCCCGTTGCGCAATGGTGCAAATGCCATCTTCCAATGTAATTAACTGCTGGCGTGCCAACTCTTCGGCAAGAGCCTCTGTCCAGAGCGGTAGGTCTTCAACATTATGACTCAAATAAAGTTCAGCTTTTAACGACGGATAAATTGCCTGTGTCCGCGCCGCAATTTCAGCCACGCTCACTTTTTTCTTCGCCATGATAATTGACGCAACAATGCCGGGAACCACCATCAAGTGAAGAATATTATTCCGATAGTAAGTCATGGCTATGGCTGTCATGTGCTCCAGCGAGACGACTTCACCCATAGTATCGCTATTGACCGTAAATTTGTCAGTACGCAAAGCTTGCTGCCAAAGCTCTTCCGGTGTCTCGTCCGGCACGCTCATCATATTGCTGTAAGGTACTTCGCGCAGCACACCCAAATAAACGTCCAGCTGAGCAAGCAGTTCTTCTTTCATCAACGCATGGTGCTCTGAACTTAGCAAAGCTAATGCGGTAAGGTTAACGCTGTTAGCCGCCGCTGAATCGTTAATGCCCTGCATAACTTGCTCGGCTAAGCCACTCACCACCGGGTTCAACCAGCCTGGACGTTCCGGTTCCTGTGCCCCACGGGTGACCGACTCATGCCAGTTCGGCGCCACTTTGTCCAAATGGTGTTTTAAATTAATAGGCTGACCGAAAGTCACAAAACCCTGACCAAAGTTGCGCAGCTTGGCAACGGTTTTCAGAATTTGAAAAACCGACTCTTTTTCTTTGTCCTTACCTTTAAGCTCTTTCAGGTAAGTCGCTACTTCCATAATATGCTCGTAACCAAGGTAAACAGGTACCAGTGACACTGGCCGTTGCTGGTCACGCAACATGCCCTGCACGGTCATTGCCAGCATACCGGTTTTAGGCGGCAATAAGCGGCCGGTTCTGGAGCGGCCGCCTTCACTGAAGTATTCCACCGGGTAGCCTTTTTGGAACAACCAGCACAAATATTCACGAAAAACCGCTGAATACAGTTTATTGCCACGAAAACTGCGGCGAATAAAGAACGCACCACCACGGCGGAAAATACCGCCAACCGGGAAAAAGTTAAGATTCACGCCAGCCGCGATATGCGGCGGTACAAGGCCTTCTTTATAAATAACGTAGCTGAGCAGCAAGTAGTCCATATGGCTGCGGTGACAAGGCACATAGATAACTTCGTGCCCTTGTTGCGCCAGTCGTCTAATTGTATCCCCGCCTTTTACATGAATGCCGTTATAAATCCGGTTCCACATCCAGGTCATAAAACGATCTAACACCCGGATAAGTGTTGAATTATAGTTAGCGGCTATTTCATCGATATAAGATAAAGCGCGCTTGCGGGCGGCTTCTTCACTAATCTTTTTGCCTCTGACTTCATCCGATACGGCCTTTTTTAACGCCGGCGTATTAATGAGTGCTGACATCAGCTCTTTGCGCTGACTCAGTTTAGGGCCGGCAACGGCATGGCGCATACGTACGAAATGAACACGCGCTACCCGCGCTAATTTGTGCGCAATACGCATATCAGTGCCGTGGTCACGCGCCATAGTGCCCAGACTCACCGAACGAGAGAAACGCAGCAACACTTGTCGACCAGAAAAAATTACCAGCCAGAATTTACGCCAATGGCCCGGGTTATCTAAGTCACCGGTCATGGTGTTACCGGCATGCGCCTCTTCTCCGGCCTGGCGGCCCCAGAATACGCCCGCAGGTATCAGTTGCACATCCAGCTCCGGCTGGTCTTTATGCAGGGTTAATAACTGGTGAAATTCGGATACCGTTTGATCCGAGACCTCATTCGCCAATTCTTCCAGATACATGATTCGGTTATAGGTTTTACCATTAACCACAAGAGGGTCGACAGGGTCTGGCAAGCCACGCTTGTGCGCCGCCCGTTGTAAAATGGATAGATCCGCTTTAGAGGTTGAACGCATTACATAAACAATTGGCTTACCAACAGTTGCTGAATGCTCTTCTTCAGTGCCATCCCAAATTTCCTGAAAGCGCGTTAACCAGCGTAACGGGTATTTAAAAATTGGGAAAAAGCGGCTTATTCCTTTCATATAGAGACCTCTGTTTTAAACAGAAATACAGGATACCAACTTCGTGTAAAAATGTCGTTCAAGAAATTACTTGCGAAATCAATTTACCTGTATATACTCACAGTATCACTGTACAAATAAACAGGTACATTATGCGCCCGTTAACACCAAGACAATCTGAAATTCTTGAGCTTATTAAGGATAATCTGCACGCAACCGGTATGCCGCCGACCCGTGCCGAAATTGCCCATAAGCTGGGTTTTCGCTCTGCCAACTCTGCAGAGGAGCACCTGAAAGCTCTGGCTCGTAAAGGCGTGATCGAAATACTCCCCGGCATGTCGCGTGGTATTCGCCTCGTCGGCGATGACTACGATATCGCCGATGGCCTACCGTTAATCGGTCAGGTTGCAGCCGGTGAACCTTTATTGGCTGAACAACACGTTGAAGGCCATTACAAAATTGACGAGTCACTGTTTCATCCTGCCGCTAGTTTCTTACTAAAAGTAAACGGTATGAGCATGAGAGACATTGGCATTTTAGACGGTGACTTACTGGCTGTACATAAAACCGAACAAGCACGTAACGGACAAATAGTCGTTGCACGAGTTGAAGACGAAGTCACTGTAAAGCGTTTTGAACAGCGCGGAAAAACTATTTTGCTTCATCCTGAAAATGAAGATTTCTCTACCATTACTGTCAACCTTGCCGAGCAAGTTTTTGCCATTGAAGGGCTTGCGGTGGGTGTGATCAGAAACGGAGCGACCTTATGAAAACTCAATATCAGCAAAAACTACATCATCCGGGTCTGTGGACTGCTGAAACGTCAGTATCACCCTTCCCTATGGATGCGAAAAGTAATCCGGATTCATTTGATGTTGATACCCTTTCTCCAGTTATACAGCGGGCTTTACAGCAAAAACCCAGCCAGTGGATAACGGTTATTGGCGGCGACAAAAACGTCATTCAACAGCTTATCGCTTGTGGCGTTGCTGAGTCTCAAATTCGCTGGTTACGCAGCCACTCAGTTGAGCGCTGTGAATGGGCGCTGGAGCAAGCTCTACTCGCTGGTACCAGCAGTATGGTTATCGGTTATCTTGATTCTGTTTCCAGTCGCACCTGGCAGCGTGCGAAAATGGCCAGTAAATTAAGCGAAACACAGTATTTTCTGTTTGATAAAAACACACTGACATCCCACCTGCACTAACCCCACCTTTGTTAGTGTGTTTTCTTCCCCAAGGCTGCTTTTGCAGCCTTTTTTTAACAGATCCGCTTATTTTTTGTTCGTTCGTGTGATTTGATCTGGATCTTTCGTTGTAAATTCGTTAATAAATGCAGTACCCGAATATAAAAATAATATAACAACGATAACTACAACAAAGAGTCAGTAGAGAAAGCGATTTCTGGGGAGAAGCTGTACCTTTTTCTGCTTACCTCTTTGTTCTTCTAATTCAGGCTAGCAAAACTTGCTTTGCTGTCTCATTGAAGAATAAGAGGAGAAGCCACGTGAAAATGAAGCCTTTGTGGGCACTATTGGCGCTAACGAGTCTACCGGCTGCTGCTCAGTCGCGTCTCAATATGACCCAAGGTGTCACTGAAGTGAGTAACCGGGTTTACGATCTCCACATGACGATCTTCTACATCTGCTGTGTGATTGGCGTGATTGTATTTGGTCTCATGTTTATTTCGATGATCCGACACCGGAAGTCGAAGAACCCAACCCCCTCCAATTTCCATGAAAACGTCAAAGTAGAAATAGCCTGGACTATAGTGCCGCTGCTGATACTTGCAGGTATGGCAGTGCCGGCGACCACGACACTAATTGCCATGGAAGACACTTCAGATGCAGATGTAACGGTGCAAGTCACCGGATCGCAATGGAAATGGCACTACAAATACTTTGAAAATGAGGTCGAATACTTCAGCCGTTTAGCCACTCAGCAAGAACAAATTGATAATCAGTTTGAGAAAGGCGAAAACTACCTGCTGGAAGTGGACCGTCCGTTAGTTATTCCAACCAATAAGAAAGTGCGTTTTCTGGTTACCTCAGATGATGTTATTCACAGCTGGTGGGTTCCTGACTTCGCCATTAAAAAAGACGCGAACCCCGGTTTTATTAATGAAACCTGGACTAGGGTAGATGAGCCCGGAATTTATCGTGGTCAATGTGCCGAGTTGTGTGGCAAAGACCATGGCTTCATGCCCATCGTTGTTATAGCGAAGGAGCCCGCCGAGTACGAAAAATGGATTACCGAGAAAGAAGAAGAGCAACGTAAAGCACGCGAACGTGAACAAGAGTTGCTTGCTATGGAAATGTCAGAAGACGAACTCATGGACCTCGGTGAGAAAGTATACAACAGTACTTGTGCAGCTTGTCACCAGGCTAACGGTCAAGGCGTAAACGGCGTGTTCCCGGCACTTGCTGGTTCAGGCGTTGCGGTAGATCCTGAAGCCATAGACAAACACATCGACACCGTTGTTAACGGCGTTACCGGCACGGCTATGCAAGCCTTTGGAAGTCAGCTTTCCATGCGCGAGTTAGCCGCAGTTATCACCTACGAGCGTAATGCCTGGGGTAACGATACCGGAGACCTGATTCAGGCCGCCGATATTAACGAAGTCATGAATCAATAAGGAGACGGTGATGAGCACTGTAGTGGAAGAGACACATCACGATACACACCACGATCATAAGCCGTCTGGTATTGGTCGCTGGCTATTTACAACGAACCATAAAGATATTGGTTCGATGTATTTATGGTTTAGCTTCACCATGTTCCTAGTGGGCGGCGCTATGGCAATGATCATTCGCGCGGAACTGTTCCAACCCGGATTGCAACTTGTTGAACCCCAGTTTTTTAACCAAATGACCACAGTGCATGGTCTGGTTATGATTTTTGGTGCCGTTATGCCTGCTTTTACGGGCTTGGCTAACTGGATGATCCCCATGATGATTGGCGCACCAGATATGGCGCTGCCCCGGATGAATAACTGGAGCTTCTGGATTTTACCTTTTGCTTTCATGATTTTGCTGGGTTCTTTGTTTATGGAAGGTGGCGGCCCGGCATTTGGCTGGACAGCTTACGCACCGCTTTCCACAACTTACAGCTCGGATTCAACGGCATTGTTCGTATTTTCAGTACACATTATGGGTATTTCATCCATTATGGGCGCTATCAATGTGATAGTGACCATTATGAACATGCGCGCACCGGGCATGAATTACATGAAGATGCCATTGTTCGTCTGGACCTGGTTTATTACGGCTTTTCTACTTATTGCCGTAATGCCGGTATTGGCGGGTGCGGTAACCATGTTGCTTACCGACAAATACTTCGGCACGAGTTTCTTTGACGCCGCTGGCGGTGGTGACCCAGTCATGTACCAGCATATATTCTGGTTCTTTGGGCATCCGGAAGTTTACATCATGATTTTACCGTCCTTCGGTATCATTTCAGCAATTATCCCGGCCTTTGCCCGCAAACGATTGTTCGGCTACTCCTCCATGGTATATGCCACGGCGGCCATTGCCTTACTGTCCTTCCTGGTCTGGGCTCACCATATGTTCACCACCGGTATGCCAGTGTTTGCTGAGCTGTTCTTTATGTACTGCACCATGCTCATTGCGGTTCCCACCGGGGTGAAGATCTTTAACTGGGTAGCCACTATGTGGCGCGGCTCCATGACCTTTGAAACACCCATGCTGTTTGCGCTGGCGTTTGTGATCCTGTTTACCATAGGTGGTTTCTCCGGCTTAATGCTGGCTATAACTCCCGCTGACTTCCAGTATCACGACACGTACTTCGTCGTCGCCCACTTCCACTATGTTTTGGTCACAGGTGCCATTTTCTCTATTATGGCAGCGGCTTATTACTGGCTACCTAAGTGGACCGGGCATATGTACGACAGTACGCTGGCGAAAACTCACTTCTGGACATCGCTTATTTCCGTAAACGTGCTGTTCTTCCCTATGCACTTTGCAGGACTTGCCGGTATGCCAAGACGTATTCCGGATTACGCCACGCAGTTTGCTGATATTAACCAGATAGCAAGTATCGGCGGTTTTGCCTTTGGGTTATCACAACTTATCTTCCTTTGGGTGGCTATCAAGTGCGTTAAAGGTGGGGAAAAAGCCGCAGCTAAACCATGGGAAGGCGCAGAAGGACTCGAGTGGACAGTCCCGTCACCAGCGCCTTATCACACCTTTGAAAAACCGCCCAAAGTGGAGTGATAAATCATGTCTGAACAGCGTCCCGACAACAGCATTCTGGTTAAGCGACTGTTACTGACAGTCGCTGGAATGTTCGCATTCGGCTTCGCGCTGGTACCACTTTACGACGTATTTTGTGAAGTGACCGGCTTTAACGGTCGTACCAGTAACGAGGCAGCGGTTTATCAACAGGTTGAAGTGGATGAATCACGCACGGTCACGGTGCAATTCCTGACACGCAATGCCAAAGGTATTCCGTGGAAGTTTGAGCCATCGATCAAGCAAGTCAAGATTCATCCGGGTGAAGTTAAAGTAGTTAATTTTTTAGCAGGAAACCCGACTTCCTCAAACATGATCGCTCAGGCTATTCCATCTGTAGCGCCTGCGGAAGCCTCTCTTTACCTGAACAAAGTAGAATGCTTTTGCTTTAACCAGCAACCGCTGGCCGCTGGCGCTGAAACAGAAATGCCAATGCAGTTTTATCTGGACCCGGACATTCCCGATCATATTACGACCTTTACCCTGTCATACACGCTGTACGATATGACAGCCAATACGTCGGCTGAAGCAATTGCTCAGCTGTTAAAAACAGAATAAGGAAACGACGTTATGGCAGAACAACAAAGTTATTATGTTCCTGCTTCCAGTCCCTGGCCAATTGTTGGTGCAGTTGGGCTAGGCTTAATTGCCTGGGGCGCTGGACACACTGTTATTGATATGAGCAAAGAGCAGGATGGTTATGGCAGTACTGTATTGACCATTGGCTTAGTCGTTATAGCCGTCATGCTCTTTGGTTGGTTTCGTGACCAAATCAACGAATCCATGAGCGGTAAATACAGTAACCAACTCGGCGACTCCTACAAACAAGGTATGAGCTGGTTTATTTTCTCCGAAGTCATGTTCTTTGCTGCTTTTTTTGGTGCCCTTTTCTACGCTCGCGTTATTGCCGTTCAGTGGCTGGGAGGAGACAGTAACAATGCTATGACCAATGAGGTTCTGTGGCCAGAGTTTGTTGCGCAATGGCCGTTGGTAAAAACACCAGGCGGCACTGAAACCCAGGCTATGGGTTGGTATGGTCTGCCGGCTATCAACACGCTTATTTTGTTGGCCAGTTCAGTGACCTGTCACTTTGCTCACACAGGCCTGGAACAAAATAAACGTAAACAGCTAACCGCAATGCTGGGCGTTACCATTATTCTGGGTTGCATTTTCCTCTATCTGCAAGGCGCTGAGTATGTGCATGCCTACCAAGATTTAAATCTAACGCTTGATTCCGGTGTTTATGGCAACACCTTTTATATGCTCACCGGGTTCCACGGTATGCACGTAACCTTAGGAACCGTGATGCTTATCATCATGTTCCTGAGGGTTTTGAAGGGGCATTTTACACCAGATAACCACTTCGCTTTTCAGGCGACCAGCTGGTACTGGCACTTTGTTGATGTCGTTTGGTTATGCCTGTTCGTCGTGGTTTACATACTCTAAAAAAACGCCCCGTCTAATAGGGGCGCGGGTTTAAAGGTAAAAAGCCACTAACCGTCGCCGCTATCAGTATCACAAGGATAACGGCGGCCACTCCCACCCGTTTCCCCAGATAATGGGACATGGGTGGTTTATTCGGGTCGTTGCGCAGCATACTGAATAATGCGCGGAACAGATTCACCACCATATAACCAAGCAGCAGTACAATAATGATTTTAAAAAAGACCAACATACGTTTTCCTCTTATCGCTACGTTAGTTACTCTGCTGGCAATTGCGGTGTTGGTCAAGCTAGGTTTTTGGCAACTAGAGCGCGCAGAAGAAAAACGTAAGCTATTTTCCGATTACGAACAGCAACAATCGAAAGGGGATGCAACGGCACTGTCTCAGCTAGGAACAATATCTTCTGAGTCTGATCGCTTTCTTTTTGCCAAAATGGAAGGCGAATTTGTTAAACAACCGGTCTTTTTTCTCGATAATAAAATGACCGATGGCATTGTCGGCTATCAGGTTATTGCCTTGTTTCGCCCTGACGCCAAACCCAATAATTACATTCCTGTTAATATGGGCTGGGTACCTGCTCCTGCATCCCGGCAAGAACTGCCCGAAATAAATGTTCCCGAGAGTAGACAGAATCTTACGGGCTACCTGTACTTTCCCTCGAACAACAAATTTGTCAGTAATACTTATGAAACCGAGTTAGCTGATGACCGAATACGAGTACAAGAGTTTCAGCCTAACGCCATTAGTAAAGAACTCGACATTCCATTAACCGACTACACCTTTTTATTGAAATCACCAGACACCCTGGGTTGGCAACGTAACTGGAAACCCCAGGTAATGTCGCCGCAAAAACATCAGGGTTACGCTGTTCAGTGGTTTTCGCTGGCCATTGCGTGCTTGGTGATTTTTGTATTTGCTGTTATAAAACTGAATAAACAACCAAAAAAAGAGGAGACCCGATGAGCTCCCTGAATCGCTCTCGCCGTTCCATGATTATTGTTTTCCTTGCTTTTATAGTCCCCGTTTTGGCCGCGTGGCTTTTTTTGTCTCAAAACTGGTATGAGGCGGGAACCAATAAAGGCATTTTATTGCAACCCACCATTACCTTAGAACAACAAGCCGAACAGCTACCAGAAGGTTGGCAAGTGGGATATATCGCCCCGCAGAACTGTGCAATCACCTGCGAAAATGCTTTATACGTTATGAACCAAATCGATGTCGCTATTGGCAAAGACACCGATAGGCTAACCCCTGTAGTGTTGCACCAAAGCGAAAGCCTTCAGGCTGGCTTTAATCATAGTGCCCCGCATATTACCCAGCTGGTAACGCCTGAACTGATCGAACAACTTTCAGCTCTGCCCGAAAACACCTTGTTTATTATCGACCCGATGCATAACGTCATGCTGTATTACCCCACCCATGAGGACAAAGAGCAAATGATAACGGAAGGTAAAAACGTGTTGGCGGATCTTCGTAAACTGCTTAAATTGTCCAGAATTGGGTAGGGAAATGACATGCGTTTACTGGTAAAAATTAGTGTTTTTTTTGCTTTTATCGTTATTGTTCTTGGCGCCTTTACCCGGCTCACTGAAGCAGGCCTGGGTTGTCCTGACTGGCCCGGCTGCTACGGTTTTTTGAAGGTACCGTCGCAGGAGGAGCACATTCAGCAGGCGGAACTTAGGTTCCCGGATGCACCTGTGGAGCACGCCAAAGCCTGGAACGAAATGGTGCACCGCTACTTTGCTGGCACCCTGGGGTTATTAATATTGACCATTGCCATTATTTCCTGGGTTAAAAGCCGTCGCTACAGTCATTACCCGACTCCGGTTAAATTGCCCACTTTGCTTCTCGGGCTAGTAATATTTCAGGCGGCTCTGGGTATGTGGACAGTTACCATGAACCTGCAACCGCTCATAGTCATGGGGCATTTGCTGGGCGGCTTTTCGGTTATATCGCTGCTATATCTGCTCTCGCTGCGGCTGTCGTCATTTCGGCTGGCCGGTGGTGACCCGGAACTCAGGCGCTATCGAGGGCTGGCATTTTTTACGCTACTGGTGGTTATTGGTCAAATAGCCTTAGGTGGTTGGGTTGCTGCAAACTATGCCGCCGTAGCCTGCACTGAGCTACCTTTTTGCGAAGGTAACTGGACGGCGCAGCTGGACTTTGCCGGAGCCTTCAGCATACCCGAGGCTGACACCTATCAATACGGTGCTCATGACTACAACGACCGTATGACTATGCACGTAATGCACAGAGTGGGCGCTATTATTACTTTTTTAGTGATTTGTACTCTACTCTTTAAATGCTGGCGAAAAGCGAAGTCGCACTTTTTCCGGCGCTCATTAATTGTTATTGGCTTGTTATTATCTTTGCAAATTCTGCTGGGTATTAGTAACGTAGTCTTTCAATTACCGCTTTGGAATGCAGTGGCACATAATGCCGTAGGGGCTTTATTGTTGCTGTCGCTGGTCGCGTTGAACTACAACTTGTCCAGAAAAGCGTAGAGGAGTTGAAACTATGCAATCCGTTGCCACAAATAATATAACAAAAACGCGCAACGCTCATTGGCGGGACTACCTTGAACTGACCAAGCCCCGTGTCGTCGCCTTGCTGTTACTCACCGCCGTGGTTGGTATGTGTCTGGCCACTGAAGAACTGGTGTCGCTGAAAGTGCTAGTGCCGGCGCTGACTGGTATTGGGCTCATGTCTGCCGCTGCGGCCGCCATTAATCACCTGGTTGACCGCCATATTGACGCAAAAATGGCGCGCACACTTCGGCGTCCGCTGCCTCAGGGAAATTTGTCACCTGCAAAAGTCACCACGTTCGCTGCATCTATAGGTGTCATTGGTTTTGTGACCCTGTATGCCTGGGTTAATCCATTAACTGCCTGGTTAACCTTTGCCAGTATGGTGGGTTACGCTGTGGTTTATACCATGTTCTTAAAACGCGCAACGCCGCAGAACATTGTTATTGGTGGTTTAGCCGGTGCGGCACCACCGTTACTGGGCTGGACCTCGGTGACCAACGAAATTAACGCGCCGGCGGTGCTGCTGGTTATGATCATATTCACCTGGACTCCGCCCCACTTCTGGGCACTTGCGGTACACCGCGCTAAAGATTATGCCCGTGCCAAGGTGCCAATGCTGCCGGTAACCCACGGTATTGAATTCACCAAAACCTGTATTTTTCTGTATACCGTTTTGTTGACCGTGGTTTGCCTTATGCCGTTTTTAATAGGCATGACAGGCATGATTTATCTGGTCGGCGTCAGTGTACTTAACGCTATTTTTCTGGCTTATGCCTGGAAGTTGAAATACGCGCCCAGCAAGAAAACAGCCTTTAACATGTTTGCCTTCTCTATCTGGCACCTCATGCTGCTGTTTGTGATTTTACTGGTCGATCACTACGTATAACTGGAGTAAGAAATGAGTCGTATCGTTACGCTGCTGGCGGCGCTTATCGCCCTTGCAGCCGGGTTCGCAGTTTACAACTTTTGGCCCGAAGAAAAGCCGGAAGCTTTAATATACGAGCCCCCTCGTGCCTTAAAATCGTTTAAGTTAAACAGCACAGCCGACGGCGCTATTGAAAACGATGCACTGAAAGGGCAGTGGACCTTGCTCTTTACCGGTTATACCTTCTGTCCTGATATCTGTCCAACCACCATGTCAGACTTAAAAGGAGTGCTACCTTCATTACAGGAAGAAGTGTCTAAACCGGTGAAAGTCTGGATGATTTCAGTTGACCCTCAGCGTGATGACACTGAACGTTTAACTCAATACGTTAACTATTTTGGTGACGACTTTGTTGGTGTGCGAGCCGAGCACAAAGAGCTGTTCCCTTTCGTACGTGATTTAGGCTTAATGTATTCCATTCCCGATGAAGGCGAGGAAAATTACTTGGTTAACCACAGCGCCGCTATTATTCTGGTTAACCCCAACGGTCACCGTAAAGCCATTTTTAATGCCGACCACCAGCGCGGAGAAGTACCGGTAGTCGACATGGAACAACTGGCAAAAGATTTTGCCATTATCGCCGATTAGTCAGGCCAACTGCCTGACTCGTCCGGACGAATAAGGGCTACTGAGTACCAATAATAGCGCGACTCTGAGGCACTGGGCGCAGTACAGTTAATACGTGAACGCCCAATGTTAACGTCCTTTTCAAGCGTCACACTAAACTGAGTATCGCTTTCCCACTCAGGTTTTAAAACCGAACTACCGGCAAAGCATTGCAGTGCATCGGTACGCATATCATCTAGTGTATCGCCCGCTTCCAATGTCACACTAATAGTTGGGCGCTTATTTTCATGTGCGACTAAAGGCTCTTCCGGTTGATAACCACTTACCGGCATGGCTTTAGAATTCAACTTGGCTTTCAGCGTATTTAAGTTCGCATAGATACCCGAGGCCGGAAAGCGAGTAATAACCGTATCTTCGCTCCATTTGGACCATGGGCCTGAATGCTGAGCAAAAGCCAGAAAGCCCCATTCATCCAGTAAAGCCCGCAATTCGTTGTTATACTCACCGTAAGGGTAGGCAAAGTACTTCTGCTGTGCGCCTAAGTTCTCATCAATGGCTTCTTGTGCCGTAATAACGTCGTAACGCATACGCTCCTGCCACTCTTCATCGCTTTCGCCTTCCTGCTTGCGAATAAGGTGTGCGTGAGTCTGTCCATGATTAGCAATGGTAGCGCCGTTCTGCTGAATTTCTTTAAGCTCTTCCCAGCCCATGTAATGGCCGCTGTGCTTACGCATGAGTTCAGGGTTAACGAACACCGTATAAGGCATCTCAAACTCTTCCAGAACCTCTACAGCGTTCTCATAGACGTTTTGGTAGCCGTCGTCGAAGGTAATAACAACGGCTTTTTCAGGAAGTTCTTCGCCTTTTTCAATGGCATCGCGCGCGACGGTAATATCAATAACATTAAAGTTGTTATCCTGCAGGTATTGGAGATGCTCGCGAAACGTCTCCGGGTCAATTGACGTTACGGCTGGAGTTGAGTCACTGACGTGGTGGTACTGCAGCACCACCACGCTATCGGCGCTGCCGGCCTGAGCCAATGGTGAGCACCCCAGCAATAAGCCCGATGCGGCACTCAACGTCATTTTGTTCAACATCTTCATACTGACTCCTGATAAAGTATAAAAGCCGTTATTAACCGAGTTTACTTAAGGATAGTTATGCACAAGCTGTTTGGATTTTCATTGTCTGATCACAGCCGCGTTTTTGCGATTGCCCTGCCAATGATCATTTCCAATATTGCTGCGCCGCTTCTCGGTCTGGTCGATACTGCCATCATAGGTCATTTACCCGATGCTATCTACTTATCCGCCGTTGCCGTTGGTGCCATGGTGGTCAGTTTTATCTATCTGCTGGCGGTGTTCCTGCGCATGGCCACAACAGGTTACATAGCTCAATCGTACGGAGCCGATGACATACATGCTCAGCGCCAGCACTTTAATAACGGCATAATTATTGCGCTGGGTTTAGGTGTTTTAATAGCGGTTGCTAGTCCCTTAATTAACGATTTAGCCATGTGGGTTATCGCCCCTTCTGCCGAGCTCGAAGGCTACGCCCGCGATTACATTGAAATTCGCTTATGGTCGGCACCCGCTTCGTTGATTACGCTCGTCGCTCTGGGGGTATTATTAGGCCGACAAAATAGCCGCAAAGCCATGCTTCTGGTGATAATTACCAACGCCGTTAATGTGGTTATGGACGTCATACTGATACTGGGCTTTGGACTGAATGTAAAAGGCGCCGCCTGGGCGTCGCTTAGTGCTGAGTGGGTGACCGCTATTGTCGGCTTCTACTGGACCGCCCGCGCGCTGGGCTGGCACTTACGCCACTGGCAGCTGAAGTTTCAGCAGCTGCGTCAGTTTTTAGGCGTTAACGGTAATATTTTTATACGCAGTCTGATACTGCAGCTCTGTATGGCAACCATGACCGGCTACGCCACTCGCTACGGCAGTACCATGGTGGCGGTTAACGCCGTACTAATGCAATTTCTTATGTTGATATCGCTGGGCTTAGACGGCATTGCTTATTCTGTGGAAGCTTTAGCTGGCGAAGCTAAAGGTCAGAAGCGCTACGATAAAATCCGTTACTGGTGCAAAATTACTTTGCTCTGGTCATCACTCTTTGCTGTGGTTTATACGTTGGTTTTTGCCCTGGTCGGCAGTGCAATTATTCGCCTTATTACCGATATTCCTGAAATCATCCGGGTTGCCGAAAACTACCTGCCATGGATAGTGGTGTTGCCACTCATTGCTCACTGGAGCTATTGGTTTGACGGTGTTTTCATTGGTTTATCGTTCAGCCGTGGTATGCGTAATACGATGATATTAAGCGCTTTAATTGGCTTTCTGCCTTTATGGTGGGCGGGATTGCCGCTGGAGAACCACGGGTTGTGGTTAGCTCTCAGCGGCTTTTTATTCATGCGTGGTATTACCCAGGCAATTTGGCTTAAATACTTTAGTTCGCCAGGTCATCCATCAGGATAAGCTGCGGAGGTAAGCCGCCACTGGTTGCATCAACGGCAACTGCCGTGTAGATACCACCGCCTTCTAATGTCAGTAAAGGCGTCTGAATAGCAATGTCCTGCGTACCTGTTGCGGTTACAGTAACCACGTAGTCACCTGGTGTTAAAGCAACATTACCTGTGCTCACCAGACCTTCTGCGTCAAACGGAACATCGGTAAAGGCAGCGTCTGCGCCACTAATGTCGTCTGTTGCCGTTACGTAGATATCAACATTACCGGCACTGGGTGCAGCATGAACCAACTGTATTTTAGCTTCAGTCGCCACGCTGCGACGTTCTTCAGTCAACACTTGCAGACCAATAGTACTCAGTTCACCGACAGCATAAACTGAATAACTCATTGCGTTTTCTACTTCCAGAGGCAGGTCCTCAAGCACTACGGGAGAACCTCCGGCGGCAGCAACATCAACACTGTATTCAGCGGCTTCCAGGTTTAAGTAATCTGTCGCACTTAAAAATGCCAGATCTGCAATTTGAGGATCGGCGGCATCGTTTAATGTCACATCAACATTCGGTGCATCAGCTACGGCGTGCACGACGCGAACATCCGCACCAGCGTCTGCATCATTGATTAAGGTGGTTGTTTCACCGTCGCTCACTTGCAGAGTAACGGGTGAATTCGCAGAATTAGCAGCAACATTATTGGTTGCGGCAATAATATAATCACCACCGTCAGCCAGGCTCACGGTTCCTGAGTCGTAAATTACTGCATCGTCACCCGCACCGGTTAAACGAATGCGGTAGTCACCGGTTTCCACATCAACCTGACCACTGTCTTCGCCGTAAGCAAGCGTTAAAGTAGCTGAGGCACTGCTTAACTCAGCGTCCGGAGTTGTCAAATACACATCGACAGTCGGCGCACCATACGCAACATGTACCACCTGAATACGGCTTTCACCTGCCGCAACATCCGATACAGGGTTAGAAAGAACCAATGGCTCTAAAGACTCGTCACCCAGCTGACCGGCAGCAAAAACTTCGTAGCGAGTATCAGCAGCAAAAGTTAAGGACGCCGGACCAATAGCATCAACAGTACTTTCATCGGGTAAAATACCCTGAACCGTAATGTCATAGTCACCGGCATCAACTTCCAGAACGCCGGAAGATGTATGGTAAGGCACATTTTCTAATAATGCGGTTTCACCTGCTAAAACATTAACGTTGGGTGAATCGGCAGAGGTGTGGTGTACCCGTACAAAGCTTGATTCAGCTTCAGGAGGTGGTGTGTTAGTATCGTCATTGTCACTGTCGAACCAGTCACAACCTGTGATGAGAAAAAGCGATGTCGCTATGACACCCAGTTTTTTGATCCCTTGCATAATTTAAATCCTCGTATTGATTAGGCAAATATCGTTACGAGCATTATTTGTGCAAGGGATCACATTTTTATAACATTAAAAAATCGAAAGATACTAAGTTGTATAATCGAAAGGTCTAGTAGTAGGAGTGTTCTCCGGGCTCATGATCAGTGATATCACGCACGCCTTTCACTTCTTCCGGGAAACGCTCAAGCAACTCTTTTTCAATGCCGTTTTTCAGCGTTACGTCAATCATACTGCAACCATTACAGCCACCGCCGAATTGCAGAATAGCAACGCCGTCATCAGTAATTTCCGAAATCATTACCTGACCGCCATGGCTAGCCAATTGCGGGTTAATTTCAGCTTGTATAACGTACTCTACCCGCTCAATTAATGGGGCGTCATCGGCAACTTTACGCGCTTTGGCGTTAGGTGCTTTAAGGGTTAACTGAGAGCCCATTTCCTGCTCTTCAAAATCAATAGCGGCGTCTTCTAAAAAAGGCGCACTGCCTGAATCCACTACGGCATCAAAACCATTAAACGGCAGACGCTCGTCGTCCGGCTCGACAGAATCTGGCGGGCAATAAGAAACACCACACTCTGCGTTTGCCATACCGGGGTTAACCACAAATACACGAATACACGTGCCATCGGGCTGATCGGCTAATAGCTTCTGAAAGTGGGACTGCGCTGCTTCTGAAATACGAATCATAAATACTGACCTCACGGCTTATACCTGAGTAAATTACTAGGGTATAGTGTAACCGAAACGCCCTGCAGTTTCTAGTCGTGCTGGTTATAGACAACCGCCCACGCATCCACCGCTCTAGCGCCTTTTTTGTAGAGCGCATCGGCTGCTGCCATCATAGTGGCGCCGGTACTCAGCACGTCGTCCACAACCGCTACCGTACAGCCACTAAAATCCTGTAAAGCGAGTTGGCTGCCCCGACTGTTCTCCCAGCGTAATGCCTTTGATGCCATATGCTGCATGGGCACGGCCCGTATTTTACGTAACCCGCCCGCAATGTAAGGTAACTCAAGAGCCACTGACACATGCCGCGCCAGTAACGCAGTCTGGTGGAAGCCTCTTTTACGCCAGGCTTGTTGCGTCATAGGCACCGCAACAACGCAGTCTGGCAGTGGCTGTTCGCGATAGCAAAGGCGTAAATGAGCCGCTAACTGGTTTGCCAGTAAAGGCGCCAGCTCGGCTTTATAGCGAAATTTAAACTGTGTAATAAGCTGTTGTACCTGCGGCTCCCAGCGCAATGCACCGTACCAGTAGCGGCACGGCTTCTGCTCCGCCACTAAATGCTGTTCAATATCGGACAAATGCTGACAACAACGCGGATACCAACGCGGCAGTGCTTCTTCGCAATAAGGGCAAAGGCTTGCAGCGGCCACCTTAGAATAACCGCAACTCCAGCATGTGCCCAACTCAAAAGCATTGGCGAAACGCTGTAAAAACGCTAGCATACCACCCCTTAATTAATAACTCGGACAGGTAGTATAGTGAGCCTTTCGGTAACGTGCTGTGGTACAGGAACCCCTATTGTTGTACTCCATGGCTGGGGAATGAATTCGAACATCTGGCAACCCGTGGTACCGGCATTAAGCGAGCACTTTCAGTTGTATTGCGTCGACCTGCCCGGTTTTGGCGACTCTGTCTGGTCATCAGAGAATGAGGTGTCACTGGAAAGTTTTATTGAACAAATTATGCCAGCCCTGCCGCCACGCTTTCACTTGCTGGGGTGGTCTTTAGGCGGGTTAATTGCGACACAAATTGCGCTGACGCATTCTGACCGGGTTATGTCCCTAACCACCGTTGCATCGTCACCGCACTTTGTGGAAAGCAACGACTGGGCTGGAATCAAACCTGACATTCTTGAGCAGTTTCAACAGCAACTGGACAGCAACTTTAAAAAGACCATTGAGCGTTTTTTAGCGATTCAGGCCATGGGCAGCGAGGACGCACGCGAACAGGTTAAGCAGGTAAAACAGCTGATATTTACCAAGCCTATGCCAGACCAGGGTGTGCTGAAACAGTCCTTAACCATTTTGCAAACCGCAGATTTACGCCAGCAACTACCCGGCATTGAAGTTCCCTTTCACCGTTTTTACGGACGCCTGGACAGCCTGGTTCCGGAGCGCGCTATCAACGATATTTCCGCACTGGCGCCGGAGTCAAAAGCTGTGGTATTCACCAAAAGCGCACACGCCCCATTTATTTCGGAACCGGAGCGCTTTGTCAGTGAATTGCTGAAGGTTGTTGAGAACTAAGAGTTAAAAACCAAACTAGCGCTGGCACTGGGTGCAGTACACGGTGCTGCGCTGACCCAGACGAATTTCTTTCAACCGGTTACTGCACACCATGCAAAGCTTACCGCCACGCCCGTAAACCTGAAGTTTTTGAGCGAAATAGCCCGGGTTACCGTCCACTTGAGTGAAATCTTTTAAGGTAGTGCCGCCCAGCTCTATAGCGCTTGCCAGGGTTTCTTTTATTATCGGCACCAGTTTCTGGTAGCGCACTTTACTGATTTTCCCGGCCGCTCGCTTTGGGTTTATACCCGCCTTAAACAAAGCTTCGTTCGCGTAAATATTACCGACACCCACCACAACTTTGTTATCCATAATAAAGGTTTTCACCGACTGCGAACGCCCGCGTGAGCGCTCAAATAAATAGTCGATATTAAACGCGTCGGTTAACGGTTCCGGACCAAGCTGGCTTAGCAGTTCATGCCCGCTTGCATCACTCTCACTATATAGCAAAGCACCAAAACGCCGCGGATCGTTCAAACGCAGGGTTTGCCCGTTATCGAACTCAATATCAATATGGTCATGTTTGTAGTGAGTTGTTTCAGCCGGAACCACACGCAGCTTACCCGACATACCCAAATGCAATATCAGGCAGCCATTATCTGTCTGTAAGAGCAAATATTTTGAGCGGCGGCTGACCGAACGCAAAACATGTCCTTCGACCTGATGCACAGTTTCAGGGACCGGCCAGCGCAGGCGCTTATCGTGAACCTTAACCGACTTAATTGTGCGGCCTTCAATGTGTGGAGAAATGCCTAAACGGCTGACTTCAACTTCGGGTAACTCTGGCATAAATCGATAACTTCCTTAATGACCCAGTAACTGACTGGCAGTAAATTCTATTACGCGATAATTCTGCTGCTGATTCGGCAAGCGGATCATCAACTCGGGGTCTGCGTATAACTCAACACGTGCTTCTTCGCCCCCGACAAAACCAAAATAAACTTCCGTTATCAAATTTTCAGCTGACTGTTCGGTTGGCGTCATGGTTAATGCCAACCAATTTTCAGCGACGCTGGCGGACGCTTTTTCCGATAAACGACATGGAGACTGACATTGCCATTGTCCATCATTTAACGCTAACTTCAGTTGGTCAATTTGTATTGCTCTCAAGTTTCCATCATTCGGTATTAAGCCAATGACTTCGCCCGATTCAGCCTCTTGCCCGATGCTGTCAGCCGCCTCTTCTTTAACCGGCGGAGCGACATACCAGAACACCACCATGATAATTAATATCACGTAAACCAGAACGTTGTTCCATGCTCTTCGGGTCATGGTCAGTCCAAATATTTTTCGCTTCTCATTCACTTTCATCGGCTTGCGCTCTTTGTGCTAAGGTTCGAATAATTCTCTTGTTGCCGTACTCCTTGTTACTAGAGACAGAATACCCTATATTCTCGCGCGACAACAAAATACGGAGCTTTATTGCGTTATGGTGCTATCTGATATTATCGACAAAGTTGCCGACCACGGCTACTGCATTATCGATAATTTCCTGCAGCCGCAGCGTTCGCAGGCTCTGTATCAATACGCTCAGCAATTACCAGCGCAATACTGGAACCTGGCCGGTATTGGCCGCCAGCAAAACCAGACCATTAATACCATGGTTCGTAACGACCGTATTTACTGGTTAACTCCGGAAGAGCCGCGTCATAAAGACTACCTAAGCATTATGGATGAGTTACGCCACGAATTTAACCGCGAGCTCTTTCTTGGCCTGTTCGATTACGAATGCCACCTGGCGCATTACCCTAAAGGCGCGTTTTATAAAAAACATCTGGATGCGTTTAAAGGCAGAAGCAACCGAGTGCTCACAACGGTGTTTTACCTGAACCCTGAATGGCAGGAGACCGACGGTGGGCAATTGGTTATTTATGGCGACAAGGGACAGGTGCTGGAAACCGTATTGCCTAAACAAGGGCGTTTAGTGGTGTTTTTAAGTGACCGCTTCGTGCATGAAGTACAACGTTCCGAGCGTGACCGCTTCAGTATTACCGGCTGGTTCCGTATTAATGCCAGCATCTCGGGCATTATTGACCCGCCACGATAAATAGAAACTTTGAGTTTCTAGTGATTCCTGAGGTTCCAGACTTAAACGAAATTAGTCATGAGGCAAGACCTCGGACAGCCGAAGAACATAAATTAACCAATTTACTACAGTTAACAAATAATCTGCCGATAATCATAGAGCACAGTTACAAGAAAAGGAAATGATATGAAAGTCAGCGGCCATGAAGCGGGTGTCCTGCCTCAAGTAGTATCGAATTCAACTGTAAAAGTCAGTCCATCGGACAACGGCAAAGAGCCATTGCAAAGTGCGACTCGTCAGCTAGCTCAGGATGTTTATAGTAAAGAAGAACAGCCAGATGAAAACCCAGTTTATAGTCGCCCTCTGGTGTTAGGTGTATCACAAGAATACGCCGACAAAATGAGGGACTCTCTTATCATGACAGGCGAAGCAATTGGTCAGCTATACTTGGGTGGTGATATGTATCATTCGGCTGACAAAATGGCATCTGAATATGACCTGTTCATGTCGACACTCAAAGAAGAAGCACCTCATCTAGCAGAAAAGGATTGGGGATTCTCCGTGGATGCAGACGGAGAACTTAAAGTTTCGGGTGAGTTAAGCCAGAACGAGATTATTAGCCTAGAGGACCGGCTAAATAAAAACGAAGAACTCGTTTCACTAGCGCAAAGCGTTAAAGAGCAGTTTTTGAAGTATACCGAGCTTGAGCGTAATGATAATGGTGGAGCCAGTAAACTCTGGGGTAAGTACGATGTTAATACTCAAAATTTCAGTGAAATTATAGATATCAGAGCCCTAATGGAAGGGAAAAGAGAATCGGAAGAAACAACGGAACGGTTTGATAGAAGATTAGATCTATCTGGCTTTGTGAGCAACATAGAAAACCAGCTCAACTCTAACGCCGAGATAGCGTATTCATTTTAAGAGTAAAAACACCAAACACCACCCAATAAAAAACCCAGCCGAAGCTGTAATGCCAGTCAGTTAAGCTGACTGGCATTTTTTTTATAAGGATATTTTTGCGGCTTTTTTCGGACCGCACGAGGATAACGCCTATCGGGCACCTTATCAGGTAAAGCATACAACCTGAGTGTCTCAAGAAGTTTTTGGTAGAACTGAGGGAGCTTGCTGCCACTATGGAGGGGCGTGAACATAAAAAATGCAACAACTTCCCGCATGCACAAGCTAAAACTTAATCGAGTTGGTGATAGTTTGTCTTCATCATTGGTCGCCTCTATCATCGCGATACGCACCAAGTTGTAAGCGAGTAATAACCCCCATAATTCCTGGCACACCATATCCGGCTTTTTACTGCGTAATGTCGTTTTTGATTGATGCAGTCCCTGCTTCATTTCCCGGAAGCCTAACTCGATTTCCCAACGCTGAGCATACACTTCGGTCAGCTCATCATAAGGATAACGCATCACATCCGTTAACGAGCTTAATACCCGGTACTGTTTCCCATTGACCCTGTAGCTCGTCAGGCGGGCCGTTATCTTTGGCGGTAATTCATTAAACTTTTTTCGGGCCTGAGGGCTGGTCGCGAGTGAAACTATGGCGTCTTTATCACCCAGTTTTTGAAGGGTATCAAACTGCAAATCTTTTTTCGCCGGCATCATCCAGTGCGTGTTTTTACCGGACTGTTGCCAGCTATGTAACAAGCCCAGTGAATAATACCCACGGTCAAACAAGGTTAAGGAGTTATCGGGAACAGAGTTTATAAGGCGCTGAGCAAGCGTCATCTCACCAACTGCCCGGCCTTCAAAAGCGCTGTCCAGCAATAAATGGCTGGACACTTCCATTAAGCAACACATACGAACTTGTGGATAGCTGCTTGCACCCTGAGCATTGCGCTCATTACCAAAGGCTTCCCGGTTCGCTGCATTATCATCAGTACGGTGTACAACACCATCAACAGCCAGCAGATTTAATTCACACCAAGTCTCAAGCGGTTGTGCGGAAAAAGCCCGTTGCGCTAATAATTTAAAGGTTTGCTGAACTGCTTCATAGCCCAGGCGCTGCCTGGCCTGAACCAATGCGCTGGGCGCTACGAGTCTATTTTTACCCGGTAAGGTGATATCCAGTCGACTAGCGATTTCCCATACGGTTTCATCACGAAATAAGCTCATCCCAATCACCGACCACATAACGGCATCTAAAGGCAGACGACGCCGTCTGACAGTGGCCACGCCTGCATGCTCAAAGGCCTGCGTTAAAATATCAGGGTCAATAATACGCTTTAATTTATCCAGCGAGTTGGCATTGTCTAAAAGTTCTGTTGTGCTGTTGAATGCTTGGATGAGGCTCATAAAAAATCCGATACTAGTTTCCTAGTATCGGATTCTGAACCCATTTAAGGATCGGTCAACCGATCGCTAAATTTTTTCTTAACTGATCGGCATTACAGCCGAAGCTGGGTTTTTTGTAAGCTTTGAAACCAATTACTTGATTTTAGCTTCTTTGAAGATCACATGCTTACGAACCACTGGATCGAATTTTTTGATCTCCATTTTTTCTGGCATGGTGCGTTTGTTTTTGTCTGTGGTATAGAAGTAACCTGTACCAGCAGATGACACTAAACGAATCTTATCGCGCATAATTTAGTTCCTTAAACCTTAACACCACGGCCGCGGAGATCCGCTAATACCGTATCGATACCGTTTTTATCAATGATACGCATACCTTTAGTAGAAATGCGTAACTTAACCCAACGCTTCTCGCTTTCTACCCAAAAGCGGTGCGATTGAAGGTTCGGCAGGAAGCGACGTCTAGTCGCATTGCGTGCGTGCGAGCGGTTGTTACCGACTACCGGACGCTTACCTGTAACTTGGCATACTTGTGACATGTCTTTACTCCAAAATTGCTGCAAGCTCGCCTGTCGCCCAACGTGACCTTGCCTATAAATCCGAGGGCGCATTTTATACAGCAAACTGCCCTTCTAATCAAGCTTATACGACGGAAATTTGATCGTCATCGATCGTTCGGTGCGGATTTTACGTGATTTTTAACCAAACCGCCAGTACAAAACTACAACAATCCGCGCTCTGCAAAAGAAATTGGATCGCCGGCACCCACCACGAAATGATCCAACAGCGCCACGTCAATTAAAGTCAGGGCTTTTTTGACCCGCTCCGTGACTCTCTGGTCAGCCTGGCTGGGTTCTGCAACGCCCGATGGATGATTATGTGCCAGAATAACCGCCGCCGCATTATACTGCATAACCAGCTTTATTACCTCACGTGGATACACTGGCGCGGCATTAATGGTGCCCTGAAACAGCTCTTCGTAACGTAACAGCCGGTGCTGGCTGTCCAGCAGTAAAATAGCAAAGACTTCGCGGCCCTGATGACGCAACTGTGAGGTTAAATAGTCTTTGACCATGGTAGGTTCGGTAAAGCCGTCTGAACGCTCCAGCTGCCATTTCAGGTAGCGTCGTGACAATTCCAGCACAACCCGCAACTGATTCACACGGGCCGGGCCTATGCCGTTGCAAGCCAATAGCTGCTCAGGAGTGGCTGTTAACAAAGCGCCTACACCGCCGAAGTCACTTAGTAAACGACGCGCAAAACTGACAACGTCCTGCCCGCCACTGCCGCTACCAAGTAAAATAGCTAATAATTCTGCGTCACTCAGGTATTCTGCCCCCTGGGTCTGCAGTTTTTCTCTCGGTCGTTCCGAAACGGGCCATTCCTTGACGCTCATTCTTTTCTCCTTAATTCTTACCTTAATTCTTAAGAGAGAAGTATAACGACCATCTACCCAGTTACGGGGTCTCATGTTATCTTTACACGACTTAACACTAAGGGGTTCGCATGGCACAGCTGCAGAACAAACACATACTTTTAGGTATTACCGGTGGCATTGCCGCCTATAAGGCACCTGACCTGGTGCGCCGTTTGCGTGAGCAGGGCGCAGAAGTTCGTGTGGTGCTGACTGCCGGTGCCAAAGCCTTCGTAACCCCACTTAGCTTACAAGCTGTGTCCGGCTTTACGGTCAGCGACGACCTGCTGGATCCCACAGCAGAAGCCGCTATGGGCCATATTGAACTGGCTCGCTGGGCTGACCAAATTGTTATTGCTCCGGCAACGGCTAACACCATTGCCCGCATTGCTCACGGCTTTGCCGATGACCTGTTGAGTACCCTGGTTTTAGCCAGTAAAGCGCCGCTCGCCATTGCTCCGGCAATGAATCAACAAATGTGGGCGGCTACTGCGGTGCAGGGAAACATTGAAACGCTACTTAGCCGTGGTGTGCAAATGATAGGCCCGGAAAGTGGCGAACAGGCCTGTGGCGATGTCGGTTACGGCCGCATGAGTGACCCTACAGAGATTGTGCAGGCGTTAATAAAAAAAGCCCCTGAAGCCAAGCAAGACTGGCAGGGTAAAACCTTTGTGATTACCGCAGGCCCGACCCGTGAAGCCATCGACCCAGTGCGCTACATCAGTAATCACAGTTCCGGAAAAATGGGGTATGCCCTGGCTGAAGCTGCTGCACATGCAGGGGCTGAAGTCATTTTAGTATCCGGGCCAACGCAACTGCCCACGCCCGCCGGCGTTCAACGCGTTGACGTAGAAACCACAGAACAAATGCTAAACGCGGTACAGCAGCAACTGCCAAACTGCGATGTGTTTATTGGTTGTGCCGCTGTGTCAGACTATCGGGTTGCTGAGGTTGCCTCGCAGAAAATAAAAAAAGAACAGAACAACCAGCCGCCACAACTAAAGCTGGTGCAAAACCCGGACATTCTGCAGCAGGTCGCCAGCTCTGAAAAACCACCTTTTACCGTTGGGTTTGCGGCCGAAACTGAAAACCTAAAAGCCAACGCGCTGCGCAAGCTGGAGCGAAAGCAGCTACAGATGATTGTCGCTAACGACGTCAGTCAGGTTGGACTGGGTTTTAACAGCGACAGCAATAACGCCATTATTTTGAGTAAGGATAGTGAGCAGTCACTTCCAACAATGAGCAAGCATGATATGGCTATTGCAATTATCGACGCGATAGCCAAACGCTATTTTGATACCACTGCCAATTAATAAGAAAGTGAGAACTCCATGACGCAAGTCGAAGTAAAGATTTTAGATGACCGCATTGGCCAGTCTATTCCGCTTCCTGAATACGCCACACAGGGCTCCGCCGGAATGGATCTGCGCGCCTGCCTGGACCAGCCATTAACCATTGAGCCAGGACAAACTCAGTTAATAGGCACCGGTATTGCCATGTACATTGGCGACCCGAATTATGCGGCCACTATTTTACCGCGTTCAGGGCTGGGCCATAAGCACGGTCTGGTGCTGGGTAACCTGGTCGGCCTTATCGACTCGGACTACCAGGGCGAGCTTAAAGTGTCCTGCTGGAACCGCAGTAGCCAGGCTTACACCATTGAACCCGGCGACCGTATTGCGCAACTAGTGATTTTGCCGGTTGTGCAAGCGCAAATGTCGATTGTTAAAGAGTTCCACGAGACGGATCGTGGTGAAGGTGGTTTTGGTCATTCTGGTCGTTCGTAGTTACAGCAACTAATCATTCTGGCCTCTCAAATAAGGAAAGTTACTGTCATGGCAGAACAAAAACGTAACCGTCGTGAAGAAATTTTACAGGCTTTAGCGGCAATGCTGGAAACCAGTCCGGGTCAGCGCATTACTACAGCAAAACTGGCGGCTAATTTAGGCGTTTCAGAGGCGGCTTTATATCGTCACTTTCCGTCGAAAGCGCGGATGTTTGAAGGGCTTATCGAGTTTGTTGAAGACACCCTGCTAACCCGTATTAACATGATTATGGACGAGGAGAAAAACACCCTCTCCCGCTGTCACGCAATATTGCAGCTATTGCTGACGTTTGCCGAGCGCAACCCCGGTATTACCCGTGTTATGACAGGTGATGCATTAATGGGTGAACATGACCGTTTGCGTGGTCGTATGGAAGATTTGTTCAACCGTATAGAGAGTTCAATTAAGCAAATACTGCGCGAGAAAGCGATGCGCGAACAGCAGCGCTTTATTGTGGACGAAGCGGTATTAGCGAACTTATTACTGAGCTATGCCGATGGCAAAATCAGTCAGTTTGTACGGTCTAACTTTAAGCGTTTACCGACCGAGCATTTCTCGGCTCAGTGGCAGGTAATGGAGCAACAGCTAATCAGTGCGTGAATAAAGGCGTAAAACAGATCACTCCGTTTTACGCTCACGGCTTAATAAATCGATAGCGGCCTGTTGCGGTTCTTTGCCTTCGTAAAGGACCGCATATATCTGCTCACAGATGGGCATTTCCACTTCGTTGCGCGCTGCTAAAGCAACCACTTCACGGGTATTACGGTAGCCTTCAACCGACTGCCCGATACTCTTCAGCGCTTCATCAACTCCTTTACCCTGACCTAAAGCCATGCCAAAACGGCGATTACGCGACTGATTGTCGGTACAGGTAAGAATTAAATCGCCCAAACCTGCCATACCAGTAAAGGTTTCGCTTTTTGCGCCTAACTTCAGACCTAACCGGGTAAGTTCAGCCAAACCGCGGGTAATAAGCGCCGTGCGGGCGTTAGCACCAAAGCCAATACCGTCGGCCATACCAGCACCAATAGCTATGACATTTTTAACCACGCCACCTAGCTGCACACCAATAAAGTCGTTATTGGTGTAAACCCGGAAAGAACGGTCACAATGCAGAAGCCCGGAAAGCTCTTCGACAAAGGCCTGATCGGTTGACGACATAGAAATGGCAGTAGGTAAGCCTTTAGCCATTTCAATAGCGAAAGTAGGACCGGATAACACAGCTAGCGGATGCTCGTCGCCCAGAGTTTCTTCTGCGACTTCGTACAAAAGACGCCCACTGTCCGGCTCTAATCCTTTAGTTGCCCAGGCAACGCGGGCATGTTCCGCTAACAAAGGTTTTGCCTGCTTCAGCATAGACGAAAACGAATGACTGGGAACCACAACCACTACGTTTTTCACGTCTTTAAGGGCTTCGCCTAAGTCGGCAGTAACCTTTAATGATTCGGGAAACGGGCACGCCGGCAGGTACTCTTCGTTTTCATGAGCCGTTTGCATAACGGCAACTTTATCGGCATCCCGCCCCCATAAGGTAGTAGGAATACCTTTACGGGCAAAACAAATAGCAAGGGCGGTCCCGTAAGAGCCCGCCCCTAATACTGTCACCTGAGGTGTCTGCATTATTGTATCTGCTTACGCGTCTGCAGTTTGCTGACCCTGAGCCTGTTCAGCTTGCTGCTGCATGTGACGCTGGAAAATCGCATCAAAGTTAACAGGAGCCAGGTTCAACTGTGGGAAAGTCGCACGGTTAACAAGGTTTGAAACGCACTCACGAGCGTAAGGGAACAAAATGTTCGGGCAGAAAGAACCCAGCATGTGTGCCAGCTGGCCGTCCTGAACTTCTTCACCAATAGTGAAAATACCCGCCTGATGTACTTCACAAAGGAAAGCAACGTCGTCTTCAACTTTGTTAGTTGCCGTCAGAGTCAGTACTACTTCGTAAACACCGTCTTCAATTTTTTCGTGTTTAACGTTCAGGTCTAATTTAAGGTCAGGCTTCCATTCTTTACGGAAAATAGCCGGAGAGCTTGGAGTTTCAAAAGAGATGTCTTTAGCGTAGATACGCTGAATAGCGAATTGTACTTGCTGCTGTTGGTTTTCAGCTGCTGCGCCGTTTGCTTGCTGTTCTTCAGCCATGATTTTACTTCCTATTCTTTTTTAAGTATTAGACGAATTTTATTATTTTTTCTGCGAAACCGGCAATTTGGCGCTGCGCCATGTGTTCATACCACCTTGCAGCACAGCAACTTGAGTAAAGCCTTCAGCCGTTAGCTGGCTAACTGCCGATTTTGCCGTCATTCCTGTTGCACAGACTATCACAATGGGGGCTTCTTTGAACTTTTCAATAGAGGAAAGTTCTTTTTGTTTAATTTTTTCCATCGGTAATGACACCGATCCGTGAATGTGTCCTTTCTTAAATTCATCCGGACTACGAATATCAACAAAAACGCCATCACCGCGGTTTACCCATACCGTGGCCTCTTGCGGTTCTAAATTTTTTGTCGGTGACATAGCCGAGCGAATCGTGGTCACAATCAGTGCGACTAGCAGCACAACCCAGATACCACTCATCATCGGGTTGCTTTTGACAAATTCCATAATTTCTTGCATAAGACCTACCAGTATTCGTCGGTAACAGAAAAGAGTTGCGGGTCAAGAGTATACCTGTACAAATCGCAGTTTCCAGAAAAATCTTGGGTGGATGCGTAAGCTCTGGAAATCGAGTAGAATGTTGGCTAATTTCATCTGTGAAAACACCGAGCAATGAGGCCCATTATGACTCCTACGATAAAACCTTTGGTATTGTTGATTCTGGACGGCTGGGGTTACCGTGAAGATGCACCTGATAATGCGATAGCCAAAGCGAATACTCCGGTTATGGATCGTTTATGGGAAAAATACCCGCATTGCCTGGTCGATGGCTCCGGTGGCGCAGTTGGTTTACCTGACGGCCAAATGGGTAATTCCGAAGTGGGTCACGTTAATTTAGGCGCTGGCCGCATTGTTTATCAGGACTTTACCCGCATTAGCAAAGCCATTTCTGACCGCAGTTTTTTCAGTAACACGATACTTTGCGACGCCCTGAAAAAAGCCAAAGCTGCTAAGGGTGCAGTCCATATTATGGGGTTACTCTCCGCCGGCGGTGTTCACAGCCACGAAGACCACCTGGTCGCAATGATAGAAATGGCGGTTGAGCAAGGCGCAGAAGACGTTTACCTGCATGCTTTCTTAGATGGTCGTGATACACCACCGAAATCGGCACTGCCTTCCATTGAACGTTTTGAAGCCTTATTCGCACGTTTAGGCAAAGGTCGTTTCGCCACCTTAAGTGGCCGCTTCTTCGCCATGGACAGAGACAAGCGCTGGGAGCGCATTGAACAGTCTTACAAAGCGGTTTATCACGGTCTTTCAGGGGTAACATCTGCCAACGCAACAGACGCAGTAGAAAACGCTTACGAGCGCGGCGAAACCGATGAATTTGTCACGCCAGTTATTATTGGGCAACCAGCACCAATTGCCGACGGTGATTCTGTATTTTTTATGAACTTCCGTGCTGACCGTGCCCGTGAAATGACTCAAGCCTTTGTCGACAAAGACTTCGACGGTTTTGACCGTGGCTCGCGCGCTGACATTAGCGAATTCGTTATGCTGACCCAATATGCCGATACCTTAGAAGCGCCCAGCGCCTTCCCACCCGAGCCTTTGAATAATGTACTGGGTGAATGGCTTGCTAAGCATGATAAAACTCAGCTGCGCATTTCCGAGACAGAAAAATACGCACACGTTACTTTCTTTTTCAGTGGCGGACGCGAGCAGGAATTTGAAGGCGAAAAGCGTGTTCTTATTCCTTCACCTAAAGTTAAAACCTACGACTTACAGCCAGAAATGAGCTCAGAACAACTTACCGACGAGTTGGTTGCAGCCATTGAGTCTCAAGCCTTTGACGTTGTGATTTGCAACTACCCGAACGGTGACATGGTTGGACATACTGGTAATTTTGATGCCGCCGTTAAAGCTTGTGAAGCCGTTGATCATAGTGTCGGACGAGTGGTTTCGGCATTAGAAGCTGTTGGTGGTGAATGTCTGATAACGGCAGACCATGGCAACGCAGAGCAAATGAGTGACGCCACTACCGGGCAGGCACATACCGCTCATACGAACGAACTTGTGCCTTTTATTTATGTGGGCCGACCGGCTAAAGCCCGAAATGGACGCCTGTCAGACGTTGCACCAACCATACTGCATTTAATTGGCATGGAGCAGCCGGACGAAATGACCGGTACGTCGCTAATGACGTTAGAACAGGATTAACTTATGCCAATAAGGCTGTTTTGGGCAGTGGCGCTGGGGCTGGTTGTTATCAGCCCCGGTTTAGCGCAGGACTATAGCGAGGATGATAAAGCCTCGACTCAAGCCGAAATTGCAGCGGTTAAAGAGGAACTGGCTAAGCGTTTACAGGCTATAGAAGAGCGAAGCAGTGCACTAAACTCAACTGAACGACAACTGCGTGATCTGGAAATAAAAACCTCAGAAATAGCCGGCTCTTTGCGCCAGACCGAAACCGAACTTAAAGAAATTACTGCAGAAATAGCTGACTCAGAACAACGCCGCGAAGAGCTTAAGCAAAAACAAAAGCAGCAGATGACACAACTGGAAGATCAGCTGGTTTCCGCTTATATGAACGGTAAACACGACTTTCTGAAAATGCTGTTAAACCAGCAAGACCCTGGCCAGTTTGAAAGAATGTTGAGCTATTACCAATACATGAATGCCGCCAGAGTTGAAGAGATTGAAGTTATTCGGCGCACTCAGGAAGAAATTGCCACGCTGACAGAACAACTTAAGCAGCAACAAAACCAGTTAGCGAGCTTACAGGCCGAACAACAAGAACAACGCGCGCAACTGGAGCAGCAGCAACACCGGCAGGAAGAGAAGTTAGCAGAGCTGCAACAGCAGCAACGTAAAGACCGGTCCCGGGTGACTCAGCTGGAGCAAAGCCGGGAGCAATTAGAGCAGGTATTAAGTGCCATTGAAACCGCGCTGGCTCAGCAAAAAGACGTTCGTCTGGTTGGCCTGCAGGCAGTCAAGAATCAACTTCGCTGGCCAAGTGACGGAGACGTGAAACGCTTGTTTGGACAACGCCGCGAAGGTCCGCTTGAATGGAAAGGTGTGCTCATTGAAGGACAAAACGGCCAACCGGTTCGCTCTATTGCTAACGGCCGTGTGGTATATGCAGACTGGCTGCGAGGCTTTGGTTTAGTCATCGTTATTGACCACGGTGAGAGTTATATGAGCTTATATGGCCACAACCAGACATTAACAAAAGCGGTTGGTGATAAAGTGCGTAAAGACGAAGAAATTGCACTGATGGGTCAGTCTGGTTCACGTAATAGTGCGGCACTTTACTTTGAAATTCGCCATCAGGGGCGTCCACAAAACCCAAGTAACTGGATACGCTAATGTTAAGGTTTGTGCTAGCTTTGGGGTTATTGCTGTGTCTGTCGGTTCCAGTCTACGCCTCTAAAATCGCCATTGTTATCGACGATATAGGCAATAATAAAAACGATTTAAAAGCAGCTCTGTTACCCGGTAATATCAGTTTCGCAGTGCTGCCCTATACCCCTTATGCCCGCGCTTTTGCTTTACGTGCCCATCATCAGAAAAAACAAATACTACTGCATATGCCAATGGAAGCCGTTGAAAATAACCGACCGGGTCCCGGCGTGGTTACGGCGGATATGAACAATGCGCAGATCAAACTGCAACTGGTTGATGCGCTGGACTCAATACCTTACGTTACTGGCGTGAATAATCATATGGGCAGCAAGTTAACTCAACTGCACATGCCAATGCAGGCAGTGATGGAAACACTGGCGGCGCGCAAACTCTTTTTTATTGATAGCCGGACATCTGAGTTCAGCGTTGCAGAAAAAATGGCGGGAGAATTTGGTGTACGAACATCACATAGGCATGTGTTTCTTGATAACCAAGTTGATGAACCCTATTTACGGCAGCAATTTGAACAACTGCTGAGTATAGCCAAACATCAGGGACAGGCCATAGCTATTGGACATCCTTACCCAGAAACACTCAGCTTTTTGCAAAAGCAACTACCATTATTAAAAGAGCAGGGTATTGAATTGGTATTCGTATCTGAGTTAACCACAGTAGTTAACCGCAATGAGTATCTTCTTCCAGTGACGTCAGCAAAATAAGCGCCTGCTCGCGAGTTTCGCCGCAGACATAGTCATCGGCAGAAAACTCACCACACACTTTCGGCCGTTCTGGCTTCCCAAATAAACGACACAAATTATCGTCATCGAGTTGAACACAACGCACACCCGCCGGTTTGCCGTTAGGCATACCGGGGATGGGAGAACTAATTGAGGGGGCTATGCAGCAAGCGCCGCAACCAATGCGGCACTTCATTTAGCTCATTGCGAGACGAAGTTTCTTCATCGCGTTTTGTTCAAGTTGGCGAACACGCTCTGCCGAGACTTCGTATTTTGCTGCCAGGTCATGCAGCGTCGTTTTGTCTTCCGATAACCAGCGAGACTGGACGATATCCTGACTACGCTCATCTAAGTGACTCATTGCACCCAGCAGTTTCTGCTGTGTATGGCTTTCGTAGTCTTCCGCTTCAATTTCTGCGGCTAAGTCGGAACGCTTGTCTTCCAGATACATAGCCGGAGAATAGGCACTGCCCTCTTTCGAGTCATCGTCGTCTGAACTCAGTTCAAACGCCTGATCGTGAGCGCTCATGCGAGTTTCCATTTCCAGCACTTCTTTAGTACTGACACCCAGCTCATTAGCTACAGTTTCAACTTCTTTCTGGCTAAACCAACCTAAACGCTTTTTCATTTTACGCAGGTTAAAGAACAACTTACGCTGTGCTTTAGTGGTTGCCACTTTAACAACGCGCCAGTTACGCAGCACGTATTCATGAATTTCTGCTTTTATCCAGTGAACAGCAAAAGACACCAGACGCACACCAACTGATGGGTCAAAGCGTTTCACGGCCTTCATTAGGCCAATATTGCCTTCCTGAATTAAATCGGCTTGCGGCAGACCATAACCCGAATAACTACGAGCTACGTGTACCACAAAACGGAGATGCGACATGATGAGTTCTTTCGCTGCATCAAGGTCACTGTTCTCGTATAATCTTGTTGCCAACGCCTTTTCTTTTTCGGCGGTGAGCATAGGAATACGGTTGACTGACTGAATATAGCCGTCGAGTCCTGCCCCTTGGGGAACCGATAATGCCATAGTGTTTAATTCAGTGCTCATTTAACAACCTCTACTTAAAATACCGACTTAATTACTGCTTTTTCAGTCAGCTTTTAAGACCCTTTTTGAGTCTAAAAGTTCCATTATGATCATTGCAGATCAGGTAATTCAGTATAACTAAGCCTATGGCTTTCGCAACCCCATTTTATTCAGGTTCTATGCTTTGTATATGACGTCTTACAGCTAAGTAAGAACCTGCTAAACCTAATCCTACAGCGACCAACCATATAATCAACAGCTCGCCTAACGTCAGACCATTTAATTGGAAAGGCGTTTCGTAAAGTTCAGTTAAATCTACTACGGCGCTCTCGACCCACCAGATCAGTAACGCGGTAGCTAACCAGGCAACCAGTCCGCCAATAATTCCGTACCAGACTCCGGTGTATAAAAAAGGACGCTGAATAAACGCGTTAGTCGCGCCGACCAGTTTCATCACCATAATTTCATCACGCTTGGACAGTATATTTAACCGAATCGTATTCCCTACAATAAGCACCACCGACAAACACAGCACCACAGCCAGCGCTCCAAGAATATCTTCAATTAAATTGAGAATTCCCTGTAGTCGGTTAAGCCATTCCAGGTCCATTTTCGCGTAAGCGACTTCGCGCTGTTTTTCCAGCCGGTTGAGCAATTCCTCGGCTCGCTGCGGTGAGCGATGCGACTCAGCCGGAATAACCACCAACACGTCCGGCAGCGGGTTTGATGACAGGTAATCCAGTGTTTCACCAAAGCCCGACTCTTTCTTAAACTCTTCCAACCCCTGCTCTTTTGGAATAAGGCGCACTGACTCAACACCTTCGGAGAGTTCCGTTTGCGTTTTTAATGTATCGACTTCAGATTGCTGCAGATCCTTCCTTAAAAACAAGGTAACTTCAGAGGCTTCCTGCCAATTATCAGCAATACTGGTAGTATTTTTGACTAACACGTAAAGTGACGACGGCAGCGTCAGACTCAGCCCCAGTACCGCCATTGTCATAAGAGAAGCAAAAGGATTACGCCACAACTCGCCTAAACTCGCAATGGCCTGCTGGGCATGATGCACAGGAACCATAACGAGTCTGCGCCACCAGGGCAATCGGCCGCGATTACTGGCACCTTTTTCAATGCTGCGGTTGCGGAACAATAAACTCATAGTTCACTGTCCTCCAGACCATCGTTAATCATACGTCCGTCTTTTAAAGTTAGCGTGCGGTAGCGTAAGCGTGCAATGAGGCCTAAATCGTGGGTGGCAATGAGGACAGCAACACCGACTTTATTAAATTCTTCAAACAACCGGATAATTTCCATCGACAACTTAGGATCGAGGTTACCGGTGGGCTCATCGGCCAGTAGCAAAGGTGGCTTAGTCACAATAGCGCGGGCAATACCCACTCGTTGCTGCTCACCACCGGATAACATTTTCGGATAGTGTTTTACTTTGTCGGCTATACCCACTTTCTCCAGCGCAGCCACGACACGCTTGCGCGCCTCCTGAACACTGTAGCCTTCGATAATCAGCGGCAACGCAACGTTATCAAATACCGTTTTATCCATGAGCAGGCGGTGATCCTGAAAAATCATGCCAATATCACGACGCACATAAGGCACTTGCGAGGGCTTAATCTTTCGCAAATCGTGCCCGTTAATCAGCACCCGGCCTGCGGTTGGTCTTTCCATTAAGCTGATGAGTTTAAGCAAGGTACTTTTACCCGCACCGGAATGACCCGTTAAAAAGGCCATTTCACCGGGCTCTACGTGGAAGTCGACATGGCTTAGCGCCTGATGGCCTCCACGATAGGTTTTACTGACTTGCTCAAAGCGGATCATGATTAACTCGCTGTTGTCTGTTCTGATTCGTCTACGTTACGGTCAAATAGCGCCGCGATAAAGTCTTTTGCCACAAAAGGCCGTAAATCTTCTAAGCTTTCGCCCACACCAATATAGCGAATAGGAATAGCGAATTGGTCTGCGACCGCGAAAATCACCCCGCCTTTTGCGGTGCCGTCGAGCTTAGTCATCACAATACCCGAAACGCCCACAGCCTCGGTAAAGAGTTTCGCCTGGCTAATAGCATTCTGACCGGTACCAGCGTCAAGCGTCAGCATAACTTCGTGCGGCGCTTCCGGGTCCAGCTTTTTCATTACCCGAACCAGTTTTTTCAGCTCTTCCATTAAGTTGGCTTTATTTTGCAGGCGTCCGGCGGTGTCCGCAATAAGCACATCAACGTCGCGTGCTTTAGCAGCCTGCAGCGCGTCATACAGAACAGAAGCGCTGTCGGCTCCGGTATGCTGAGCAATAACCGGAATGTCGTTACGCTCGCCCCACACCTGAAGCTGTTCTACCGCCGCCGCACGGAAAGTATCACCGGCGGCCAGCATTACCGACTTACCTTCAGCTTTAAATTGCTTAGCCAGCTTGCCAATAGTGGTGGTTTTGCCCACACCGTTTACGCCGGTCATTAGAATCACATAAGGCGAGTCAGATTCCGGTATCTCCAGACGCTTATCGACTGGTTTTAAAATCTCGGCTAACTGCTCTTGTAACAGCTCATACAAAGCTTCCGCGTCTTTTAACTGCTTGCGGTCAGCTTGTTTTGTCAGATTATCAATAATTTTGGTGGTGGTCGCGACACCCAAATCTGCCATTAATAGCTGAGTTTCGAGTTCTTCAAACAGGTCGTCATCAATTTTCTTACCACGGAATACGCCAATAAGACCTGAACCGATAGAACCGGAAGTTCTGCGTAAACCTTGGGTCAGACGTGCCCAGAAACCTTTCTTCTCACCCTTCTCTTTTGGTGCGACTTCGGTTGGTTCTGGTTTATGTTCTGGCTTATGTTCAGGTTTAGCTTCGGATTTAGTTTCTGATTCTGGCTCTGGTTCAACAACTGACTCAGGCTCGTTAACCACTTCAGGTTGAGCTGCTTCTTTCGCTTCCGGAGCAGTTTTTGCCGCATGCGATTCAGCAGTCACTTGCGCACAGTCGTCAGCTGCACTGGGCAATTCTTCGCGTGTCTCGATTCTTTCTGGTTTCGGCTCGTCCTGACGCTTAGGTTCAGGCTCAGCTTCTGAGTCAGGCTCTGGCTGCTCTTGTTCTTCTACTACTGCATCTTCTTTTTTCTCTTCGGCCTCGGGTGCCTTTTCATTACGCTTTTTCTTAAACAGCGAAAACATCGACATATTGGTTTCCTTGGAACTGACACGCAGGAATCGTTAAACTATAGGCTTTAGTTTACCATGCTGTTAACAAACTGACGACGGTCTGAATAAAGGAAGCCACAGAGTGAGACAAAAACGCCAGACAAGCGCCAGCGGCGACTATCGGATTATTGGCGGACAATGGCGCGGTCGTCGCTTACCCGTAGCCGACAGCCCGGGTTTACGCCCCACCACGGACCGCGTGCGCGAAACTCTGTTTAACTGGCTGCAGTGGGACATTACCGACGCCCGGGTGCTGGACTTATTTGCCGGCAGTGGCAGCTTAGGTTTCGAGGCTGCGTCGCGTGGAGCGGCGCAGGTTACTCTGATAGAAGCGGTAAAATCCGTCAGCCAGCAGTTACAGAATAATGTCAGCTTGTTAAGCAGCGAAAACATTGATGTTATTACTCATAACGCACTCGACTGGCTGCAAACTCAATCCGCTGAAGCCTACGACATTGTTTTTATTGACCCGCCGTTTCGCGAAGGGCTGGCTGATAAAACGTTAAAACTACTGGATGAAAGCAACTGGCTGGCAGCCGACAATCAGGTGTATCTGGAAACAGAAAAAGAGTGGCCATTGAAATTACCGGCAAACTGGCGTGTGACCAAAGAGAAAACTCACGGACAAGTTTGCTTTCGCTTACTGACGAAGGACATAGCATGAAAGTTATTATTATTGCGGGCAAAGTGGTTTTTGCCGTTATCTGGCTGGGTCTTTTTGCTCTGCTTGCAGGAGCAAACGGCGAGCTCAGCACTCAGTCCATTGGTTTGCTGAGCTTATTATTAGCCATTATGGTTATTACTCACTTGCTGCTGCTTGGTATTTTTGTTGCCACTATGAAAGAAGCCTTTCCCTGGCGCAAAGGCGACAGCTGGCAAATTCTGGCCTTTGGCATTTTCGCCTGGCTGTCTATTCTTCAGCGTCCAAAGCCAGACCAAGGTTCGACACCCCCTCGTCGTTAAGCATCATTTTTAACTGGCTTACCAAAGCTCTGTTTACCGCAGGCTGTTGTTCAAGAAAGTTGATCATGGCCTGCTGAATCGCAACTTCGTATTCCATTAGCTCATGTGTCTGAACGTGTTCTTTTAACTGCTCGGTACCCACTTCTTCGGCGTCATTGAGTTCAATAAATTTCGCCACACTGGCTTGTGATATTTTTGCCACATCCAGAAAGTTAGATCCGTTATCGTCCAGCAGCCCCTGCAACAACGTACTCAACGCCGTGCAGGCATCCATTGCCGGGTAGACACCCAGCATATCGTGCCCGTATTCACTGGGCGTTTGCTCGTCGACTTTTTCCTGCCAGCGGGTAAAGTTAACCTTCGTTTTCTTCGGGTTCGCGACCCAGTCCCAGCAGGCATTTAGCGTGCCGTGCAAAGGTTTACTGTCGCCAAAGCCCGTTAGCTGATGAAAAAAGTCATAGTTTGGAACCATACGTTCACAGAGGTATAACGCCATAACAATTTGCTGTTCACGCGGCAGTTCGCGTATGCGCTGAAAGGTATCGAGTTGACTCACGTTCCGGCTCCAGACAGTGTATGCTTATCACTGTGTCGTTTTATTCGTTAAGGGCTCGTATTATGCCGAAGTTATCGCTCCCCTGCCATGCCGATGTCGTACAAGCGCAGCAAAGAATTAATAGCTATACCGTCAAGACCCCTGTGCTGACAAACCCTGCGTTAAATCAGCAATTGGGCTGCGAATTATTTTTCAAATGCGAGAATTTGCAACGTACCGGGGCCTTTAAGTTCCGTGGTGCCACTAACGCGCTACTTAAGCTTAGCCCGGAGCAGCGCCAGCAAGGGGTTATCACCGTGTCTTCCGGCAATCATGGTGCGGCATTAGCCCATGCAGGTAAAGCTTTGGGTGTAAAAGTAAAAGTGGGTGTACCCATTAATGCTCCCGCAATAAAACGGCAAAATATTGAAGCCGGTGGTGCGGAAACTACCGACATAGAACCCGGTATGGCAGCGCGTGAAGCCATTGTGGCCAAGTGGCAAAAGGAAGGTAAAAGTCACTTTATACCGCCTTATGATCATGCCGACATTATTGCTGGTCAGGGCACAGCAACACTTGAGTTACTGGAGCAAACTGACGCACTGGATGCGGTAATCACGCCACTGGGTGGTGGTGGCTTGCTTTCAGGTGCCTGTCTTGCCTGCGACGGTACCGAAATACAAGTGTTCGGCGCGGAGCCGGAATTAGCGAATGATGCTTTCTTGTCGTTAAAAGCCGGAGAGCGGCAACCGGCGTTACCCGCGAAAAGCCTGTGCGATGGCTTACTGACTCAAGTTGGTGAATTGCCTTTTGCTATTATTCAGCAACGTATCAGCGATATCTTAGTCTTGAAGGATGAAGACACCCTAAGCGCCATGAAGCTGATTTGGCATCATCTGAAAATTATTGTGGAACCGTCGTCTGCTATCGCTTTAGCTGCGGTTATACAAAATAAGTCGCTATTTGAAGGTAAACGAGTGGGGTTGGTGCTGAGCGGTGGTAATGTTGCAGCGCAGCCGCAAGATATAAAGCTGCGCCAGTAGTCGAGCCTATATCAAAACTTAGGTTGCGAAGATTTGACTGTCGTCGTTGAAGGTTTTGAATTCTAGCGCGTTACCGCAGTAATCGTAGAAGAACATAGTGCCCTGCTCGCCCGGCTTACCTTTGAAGCGAATGTAGGGTTCTATGACAAACTCAATATCCGCAGCTTTCACACGTTCTGCCAACGCTTCCCAGTCGTCACGTAATAAGACAACGCCAAAATGTGGAACAGGAACCGAATGACCATCAACGCCGCTGTGATTTTTTAAACCGGCAACATTGGGTGCTACATGAGTCACAAACTGGTGACCAAAGAAGTTCCAGTCTATCCATTCGTCACTGCTGCGTCCCTGTGACAGCCCAAGCACATCGCCATAAAACGCACGGGCATTATCGAGTGAGCTGACAGGAATGGCTAAATGAAAGGGTCGTACATTAGTTGTGTCTGACATACTGCTAAATTGCCTTGCTCTTTAGCCACTTAATGGCTGAGCTTTGCCGTTATGTTTTGTGGTGTACTGGTTTGCGGCGAACGACGCCACATTCTGACACCAATAGCGAACACAAGAAGCGCCCAGTTTACCGGTGGAATGAAACCGGCGGTTAATACCGCTAACAAATTCCATAGTGGTTTTTTCTGATGCTGGCCCACTAAAGTATAAAACAATAGAGCGGCTACGAGTCCTTGGAGTACCATGAGGCTCAATAGCATAAGTCTTTCCTTTTCGTTATTTAAAAAACGTCTTTGCGTTTCTGTTTTTTGTTCTAAATCAGCTTTTACTCGCAAGTAATTACTGATAGATAAAGACTACTCAATTATGACTAAACTGTAAAACTTTGTATAAGCCTATGAAATTAAAAGTAAAAAACCGACCAAAAGGCCGGTTTTACATATTAAATATTGAATTTTTAATCGTTAATAGCGATTAAAATGCATTAAGCGCGTTGTCTAAGTCGGCTTTAAGATCATCCAGATCTTCAATACCAACAGACACCCGCACGAAGTTATCCAGAATGCCTAACTTCTCACGATTCTCTTTTGGAACCGATGCGTGAGTCATAATAGCCGGGTGCTCAATCAGCGATTCAACGCCGCCCAGGCTTTCCGCCAGAGCAAACACTTCTACCGACTCCAGGAATTTGCGCGCCGCTTCTAAATCACCTTTCAGTAAAATAGAAATCATGCCGCCAAAGCCCTGCATCTGCTTTTTAGCCAACTCGTGCTGAGGATGGCTTTCAAGTCCCGGGTAAATGACTTTTTCCACTTTCGGGTGTTGCTCAAGCCACTTAGCTAATTCCATTGCCGCTTCATTGTGATGACGCATACGCAATGCCAACGTCTTCACGCCGCGCAGTGCCAGGTATGAGTCAAACGGACCGGCAATAGCACCTGCTGAGTTCTGTAAGAACAGCATACGCTCAACCAGGTCGTCATTGTCGCCCACAACAGCAATACCGCCGACCATATCAGAGTGACCATTGAGGTATTTGGTTGCCGAATGCATAACCATGTCTGCGCCCATCTCCAGCGGACGCTGGTTAAACGGCGTAGCGAAGGTGTTGTCCACCACCACAATAATGTCCGGGTTCTTTTTCTTCGCCAGTTTAACGATGGCTTCAATGTCGACCAGTTTCAGCATCGGGTTGCTTGGCGTCTCGACCCAAATCATGCGGGTGTTGTCCTGAATGCTGGCTTCCACTGCGCTTAAGTCAGCTAAGTCGACATAAGAGAATTTCAGGCCAGCAGAGCGTCCGCGCACTTTATCGAATAAGCGGAAGCTACCGCCGTATAAATCGTCCATAGCAACGATGTGGTCGCCGCTGTCCAGCAGTTCCAGAATGGTCGAGGTTGCTGCCATACCAGACGCAAAAGCCAGCCCTTGCTTGCCACCTTCCAGCGATGCAACCGAACGTTCCCAGGCAAAACGCGTGGGGTTGTGTGAGCGTGAATACTCAAAACCTTTGTGCTGGCCCGGGCTTTCCTGAGCATAGGTAGAGCTGGTAAAAATAGGAGGCATTACCGCACCGGTAACAGGCTCCGGAGACTGCCCACCATGAATGGCGCGCGTCGCGAATTTCATTGTCTTTTCATTTGCCATGATTCAGGTTCCTTAATTTACAACAAGTATTACAGCAGGTTTTGCTCACGCATCCAGTCGTCGTTGAACAGTTTGGACAAGTAACGGTTACCCGTATCACAAGCTAGCGTCACAACGCGTTTTGGCTCGGTTTGTTGTTGGCAATAACGCAGCGCCGCTGCAATTAAAGTTCCGCTTGATGAACCCACCATAACGCCTTCTTTTTCCAGTACTTTACGCGCGGTTTGCATGCCTTCTTTATCAGAAATAGCAAATGCAGTATTGGCTAATTTAATATCACAAATGGTCGGGATAAAATCTTCACCAATGCCTTCGGCCAACCAGCTGCCAGCTTCCACTTCTTCGTTACGGTTAACCAGTGGTTCTAAAATAGAACCTGCCGGATCAGCCAACACTAAGTCGATATCGCTTTTTTGTTCGCGTAAATAACGGCCAACACCGGTTAAGGTTCCGCCAGAGCCAACACCACAAACGAACGCATCCAGTTTACCTTCCATTTGTTCCCAAATTTCCGGGCCAGTGGTTTTGTAGTGAGCATCGATGTTTGCCGGATTCTCAAACTGGTTAACATAGTAATAACCGTTCTCTTCCGCCATGCGCGCCGCCATGTCCTGATAATATTCAGGGTGGCCTTTTTGCACATCGGAACGCGTCTGTACCACTTCCGCACCCATAGCACGCAGGTTGTTTACTTTTTCCTGGCTCATTTTGTCCGGCATAACAATTTTCAGCGGATAGCCTTTACTCGCCGCCACTAACGCCAGACCCAGTCCGGTATTACCGGCCGTCGCTTCAATAATGGTATCGCCCGGCTTTAATTTGCCTTGCTTTTCAGCCTGTTCAACCATTTCCACCGCAATACGGTCTTTAATAGAGCCGCCCGGGTTCTGCAGCTCGAGTTTTAAATACAGCTCGCACGGGCCGGTGTCCATATTGGTAACGCGCACCATTGGCGTGTTGCCGACCATTTCCATTACATTATTAAAAACTTTCATATTGGCTCGCTTTGTTGTCGAGTGTCTGGTTCAATATTAGGCCATTATCCCTTGACTGAGCTCGCTAAACAACCTTGCGCTTAGAACCGGATGATAGTTGTTATAACTAACCCCAAAATGAGGCTGTTATGCTGGATTTACGCAGTGATACCGTAACCCTTCCCAGCGCTGCTATGCGCACCACCATTGCCGAAGCGACCGTCGGTGATGATGTTTATGGTGAAGACCCGTCAATTAACGCGCTGGAAAAGCGGGTGGCTGAATTGCTGGGTAAAGAAGATGCTTTGCTGTGCAGCTCGGGTACCCAAAGTAACTTACTGGGGTTAATGAGCCACTGCCGTAATGGCGAAGAATACATTGTGGGCCAGGAATATCACACTTACCGGTACGAAGCCGGCGGCGCTGCAGTTTTAGGCAGCATAGTGCCACAGACCATTGAGGTAGAAGCCGACGGAACCTTGTCACTCGACACCATTAAACAACGGATAAAACCTAACGATCCGCACTTTCCTATTACCCGGTTGCTGGCTTTTGAAAATACCCACGGCGGGCAACTGATTGACCAGGCTTATTTTGATAAAGCCCGAATTCTGGCGGACCAGAATGGTTTGTCGATGCATTTAGACGGCGCACGTTTACCTAATGCCGCCATTGCCAGCGGCCGCAGCATGGCGGAACTTGCCGCGCCTTTCGACAGCGTGTCTCTATGTTGTTCAAAAGGTCTTGGTGCGCCTATTGGTTCACTGCTGGCAGGCTCAAAAGAATTAATTGCCCGCGCTCGACGTTGGCGCAAAATGGTCGGCGGCGGTATGCGTCAGGCCGGGTTTGTTGCCGTAGCCATTGATTACGCGTTAACGCATCAGTTTGAGCGTATACAGCAGGACCACGACAACGCGAAATGGTTGTTTGAACAACTTTCTGAGTTGCTGGCAGGTACCGAAGCCAAAGTCGGCTATTCCGGTACCAACATGACCTTTGTCGAGCTACCGGACAGTTTACCGGCGGACAGCTTGCGGGAACTGATGGCAGAACACGACATTAAGCTGCCCGGCGGCCAAAAGCTGCGACTGGTGTGCCATCTGGATGTCAGCCGCGAACAGCTGGAGCGTTTTGTCGAATTGTTCAAACAGTGGCTTAGTAGCGAGCACTGAGGTTGCTGGCTTCGTAGCCTGACGTTCACGTCAGGTGGGGTGTCAAGCTAACCATCAATGGTAATTCTTACCTCTTGGTATAAACAGGCAAATCGCATCTGACGCAATAGCGTCAGGCTACCCTTCTTCGGCTTCTTTATCTTCTGGGCCCTTGATTTCCATGACCTGAGCTCTTTGCTTCAGGACTTTCTTTTCCGATGCCACAAATCGCTTCAGGAGTTGCCTAATTAACGGTTGGTATCCCAAGTTATAATGCTCTGCGATGGTCTTCAAATCGTCGATGAGCTCTTCTTCCATACGAATAGATATAGGCCGCAGTCGCACAGACTGATTGATTGCATCTTCAATTGCCTGGTCAAATCCCACACGTTCTACATAAGCTTCTTCTTGACCTAATTCACCACTATCCCATTTTTCATCTTGCTCAACCGCTTCTCTGATATCTTCTTTTTTCATACGACTCTCCAATTCATGCCGGGATATTTTTAGCTTCCATACTTTTCATAGATTCTTTGCTCTAACGAATTAGCTTCATAAGCAGTCTTTATATAGATAGCTCCGTTAGAATGAATGAAGCAAACTTTTAGCTTTACCCCGTTATCTGTCTCGGATACAAACCATTGAGTAGGTGGAATGGTGCCATGCTTCTCTCTTTGATCTTTCAAGAAGCCACCTTGTCTATTTGCAAAAGCCTCTCTGATCATGCTTTCTGAGACGTTATGCTTGTTTCTTAGTTTTTCCCTAACTTTATCGCTAATTTCCAGCACAACTCCTCCATTGAATTGTAGCGTAACACGTTTGTATATACAAAATAATCACAAGCTTTGCACCTGATCAATGAGTCGATCTAGGGATCGGTAATTGAGAGCTTCGGCTAAATGCTGCTGCTCAATGGCGTCACTCTCAGCCAAATCAGCAATGGTTCGGGCCAAGCGTAATGTACGATGATAAGCCCGATGCGAAAGCTTCATTTTCTCTGAGGCTTTTGCTAAAAACGCTTCTGTTTTATCTGACAGCTCGCATACTTGCTTCAGCGCTTTGGGCTTTATTTCACTGTTCAGACAACCCTGTCGCTGTATTTGGCGCTGCCTGGTTTTCTCTACTAAGCTTTTTGCTTCTGCAGAAGTCATTTGGCTATTGCGTTTAGCTCCACCATTCAGACTCATTGATTCCGTTTCTCGTGGTACCATGACCTGGATATCAATACGGTCTAACAAGGGGCCCGACAGCTTGCTTAAATATTTTAGAATTTGATCCGGGGTGGACCGGCAGTTAGCTAAAGAGCCATCGAATTGACCGCAGGGCGAAGGGTTCAGCGCGCAAACCAGCTGAAAATTAGCCGGGAATTTGACGTTGTATCCTGCACGACTAATGGTAATTTCACCACTTCCGAGTGGTTCACGTAAGCAGTCCAATACATGTCGACTGAACTCGGGCATCTCATCTAAAAATAATAACCCATTGTTTGCTAAGGATATTTCTCCCGGACGAACAGAATTACCCGCGCCCCCTCCGACCAACGCCGCAGCAGTACAAGTATGATGAGGAGATCTCAGTTCTCGCCGGGTCAGAGCGTCCGCATGATGGTAATCAAAAGACACCGACTTAACCGCCGCAATTTCCATGGCTTCCTGCTCGGTCAGTGGAGGTAATATGCCATTAAGCCGTTGCGCCAGCATGGTTTTTCCCGTACCTGGTGGCCCGACGAACAACAAGTGGTGCTTACCGGCCGCCGACAACAACAAAGCTCGTTTTGCCTGCTCCTGCCCAACCACGTCGGCTAAGTCGCCATCATGGTTCGATGATTCCTTTGCCCAATTTATCGGCTTTGATTCCCTCAGTGGCTGGTGATCGTGCAAATGTTCATAAACACTGACCAAATCGGCCGACAACCAGCTCTTTTGTTCACGTACTAACCCGGCTTCCTGCTCGTTAGCAATAGGCACAAACGCCTGCCGCTTTTTATTACGACACGCCAATAAGGCTGGGATTAAACCATTCACAGCCCGCAACTCGCCGGTTAACGCCAGCTCACCATAGAATTCTGCTTGCTCTAAAATACTGTCCGGTATTTGTCCCGAAGCCGCCAATATCCCCACCGCTATGGCCAAATCATAACGCGCCCCGGTTTTGGGGATATCCGCTGGCGCCAAATTCACTGTAACACGCGTGGCTGGCGGGTATTCAAATCCCGCGTTCATCAAGGCGGTTTTGACCCGATCACGAGCCTCCTTAACCGTGGTTGCCGGCATGCCGACCATAGTAAAGCCTGGCATTCCCCTTGCCAGATCCACTTCAACCCGAATTTCCGGCGCATGAATACCTATCAATGCCCGGGTATAAACTCGCGCTAACGCCATCTGTCTCTCCGTGACTAAACAACGGCGTAACTATAAGCCTTGGGAAAATTCCTGTCTGTAAGCTAAACACTTCAAGCAACGACCGATATCATTCCTTCTCTCACTTGCTTTTATACCCACTTCTGTCATCATCTTGCCTTAATTAAGAGTAAACCGAATAACCAAGGGTCACCAAAAGCCATGTTCCACCAACTGAATCAACAGTGTCGAAAAGGTCGGTATATAGCACCATTGCTATTCCTGGTTTTTATGCTGTGTTGGGGACAAAACTTTGGTTGGCTGGAAGGCTGTCCTAAGCATCAGGCTGCACCCGCGGCTGAACAGCTTGTAGGAAGCCATGCGGACCTGGAAGCAAAACACGAAGGCGCCGAAGCCGACTGCGACAAGACAACGCACTTATTGCAACAATTCAAGTCAGACATAACCTACGCGGCACTGTCTTTCTTTGTTCTTCTGACTTTGGCGCTGAAAGCCACTGTGAACAAGCAATTAGCGCCTCCCCTCTTTTTCTTTTCCTGTAAAAGGCGACCCCACGCCGTATTTTGTTGCTTTCTGGAGTAAGGCTTCCAACAGGTTTTTACCTTTGGAATACTAACTTCAGGAGTAATGTATGAATAAAATTTTACCGTTATGGCTCGTATCGCTTATTGCTGCGCTGCTGATTTACAGCGCGCAAAGCCTAGCAGAAACGCCGTCTACCGGTTGGCTGAGTCATGAAGATCATCCACCGGTGTCGGTGAAGCTAGAACTGACCGGCCACTATGAAGCTGAGCGCAACCTACTACCCGCCCTGCTGCATGTTGAGCTGGATGAAGGCTGGAAAACCTACTGGCGTTCACCCGGCGAAGGCGGCATACCGCCAACCTTTGACTGGGCTAAATCAGCCAATATTAACGATATTGAGTGGCACTGGCCGGTGCCCTCGCGCTACAGCATTCAGGGTATTGATACCGTTGGGTATCAGGGATCGTTGACCTTTCCGTTAATGGTACAACTAAGCCCCGATGCCCGGCAGGCAAACATTAGCGGTACACTGACTATGTCGTCCTGTACCACCGTTTGTGTGTTAACGGACTACCCAATTGACTTGCACGTTGATCTGGACACCCTGACCGTCGACAGTGATCGCGCGTTTGCCTTTAATCAGGCCACGGGCAAGGTGCCTCGCGAATACGACAGCAATAACGTGAAGCAGGCTATTTGGTCCGACGCCAACCAGCGCGTTCAATTGACCATAGAGCGTGACAGTGGCTGGCAAAACCCACAGCTGTTTATACACAGCAACGACGAGACTTTGGCCGACGCAGAGTTTTCATCACCAGATATTCAGGTGGAAAGCAATTCGCTCACGGCCAATGTTGACGTTAGTCACTGGCTGGATCTGCCGGACCTAAACGGCGCTGAACTTATAGCGACAGTCAGTGATGAAAAGTTTGCCGCTGAATATAAGATTCAGCTAACCGCAGGCACTATTGCTAATAACGCACCGCCGCTGTGGGCCATTTTACTTATGGCATTAGCTGGTGGGCTTATTTTGAACATTATGCCTTGCGTGTTGCCGGTACTGGGTTTGAAAGTTCAGAGCCTGATGCTGTCAGGAGTACAAGAACCGAAGGTCGTGCGTAAGCAGTTTTTCGCGTCGTCATTAGGTATTATCAGCTCGTTTCTGGTCATTGCCCTGGGGCTTATGGCGCTTCGCTGGTCAGGCGGTTCTGTCGGCTGGGGTATTCAATTTCAGAACCCTTACTTTATTGCCGCACTAGTGGCTATTACCTGGCTGTTCGCACTGAACTTAATGGGCGCCTTTGAGTTTAAATTGCCGTCTTCTTTGAGTACCAGTGCAGCAACCGCCGGCGATGACAGCTACAAAGGGCACTTCCTGCAAGGCATGCTGGCCACCTTTTTGGCAACACCTTGTACAGCGCCTTTTTTAGGCACCGCAGTGGCCTTTGCATTAGCTGCTGAGTCATCGGTTATTCTGCTGATTTTTGCCGCGCTTGGGGTTGGTATGGCGCTACCCTGGTTACTTATAGCCGTGTTCCCGAGAACCGCAAAATTACTGCCCAAACCCGGTCGCTGGATGCAATGGGTGAAACCCGTTTTTGCCATTATGATGCTGGCAACCACGGTCTGGCTGACAACTTTGCTGAAAAACTTTATCAGCAACGAAGTATTCCTGGCGATAACCGTCGGTTTATCCGCCCTCACTTTAGTCATTATTGGTAAAGTGCATGGCCGCAAGGCGCTATTTTTATCCATTGGTGGTTTTTTGGTATTAGCTGCCGTTGTCGGTACGACATTAGTTCTTACCGCGGACCGTTGGGTCAACAAACTACCGCAGGACCACCAATGGCAGCCACTAACCCAGCAGCGCATTGATGAAGCCGTTGCCAGTGGCCAAACCGTGTTTGTGGATGTGACCGCAGACTGGTGTGTGACCTGCCAAGCCAATAAAATCGGCGTATTACTGCAAGACCCGGTATTTACTGCCTTAGGTGAGGAGCGCGTTACCCGCCTGCGCGGCGACTGGACCAAAGCCAACGAGCGCATCACGCAATACTTAAAGGCCAACAATACCTTTGGTGTGCCCTTTAACAAAGTCTACGGACCCGGCGCTCCGGACGGTATAACGCTGCCCGTAGTGCTCAGTAAAGACAAAGTCATGGACGCGCTGGAGGATGCTCGTGAGCAATAACAAAGCCAAAACGTCGTGGACAAAGCGGCTACGAACCGCAGCGCTTTATATTGTCCTGTTCTCGGTCGTCGCTTTCGTAGTCGATTCCTTTCGTAATAGTGACGTGCCGGAGTCTGTGCCGGCTGAGCTGTCGTCACTAACGGACATAAACGGCGAGCAATACAACTTACGCGAGATGAGCAAGGACAGCCCGGTTGTGCTGTATTTCTGGGCAACCTGGTGCCCTGTTTGCCCGGCGGTCTCGCCTACAGTTGATTACGTTGGCAACCACTACCCGACCATTAGCGTGGCACTGCGCTCTGGCAACAATGACAAATTGAAGCATTACGCGCAGGCGAAAGGGTATGAGTTTCCTATTGTTAACGACAACCTCAACCGCGTATCAAACGGCTGGCAGGTATCTGCCACGCCAACCATCATCATTATTGAAAACGGTGACATTGTTTCGGCGACAGCCGGAGTCACAACACCTCCCGGTTTGTTTATTCGTCTTTGGTTTCACCAGTTTTTTTGAAGTAACTCATTTTTAAGTAGGAAAGTTGTATGAATTTTATCTATAAAACGTTTTTCATCGTTGCTTTTATCTTTAGCAGCAACGTATTTGCGCAAGATTTAAACCCACAACAAGAAGAAGGTTTGGAGAAAGTCGAACAGCTATTGCGTGAAAACCCGCAGCTAATCTCAAACATTCACAGAGGCTTGCAGCGCTTTTTAGAACAGCAAAGTGAGCAGAAAAATGCCTTTGCTAACCACCAGGAATGGCTGTATCAGTCGGCGGCACATCCAATTTTAGGTGACCAAGATGCGCCGCATAAAATCATTGTGTTTACCGACTACAACTGTCCGTTTTGCAAGAAGTTAGAGCCTGGCCTTCATAAACTGATTGAGGAATACCCGTCTATTCAGGTTGTGAACATTTTTGTGCCATTGCGCCAACAGCAGGTTGATGGGCTCAAAACCAACTCAGCTCTTTATGGGCTAAACCTTTGGCGCAATGACCCTAAGGCATTCTTTGAAGCTCACAACTTAATGATGAAAAAGTCGGGCATGCACACCGCTGATTCACTGCAAAGTGTTGCGCAAGTCACGAGTACCGAGGCCTTTTTGTCACCGTCCGGCGAGAGCGAGGCGGTTATCCGCAAAAATATGTCGGCGTTTCGCGATTTAGGCTTTCGCGGCACACCGACTATTATCATTGGTCAGCAGGTAATGCCTGGTTACATCCCTTATGACAAGCTGGAAGAAATAGCGACAACACAGTTCAATCTGAATTAATCAGTGTTCATCACCAGCCTGATATGAAGCCTCAAGGATAAAGGGTTAACCATCTGAAGTTAACTCTGCTATAATCCATGCGCATAGTTGATGCGCATGGATTACGAATTTTTAATAACAGGTGATAAAATGGCTGCTTACACAACTGCTTCTCCTGCAAAGAAGCCGACAAATGTCAGTATTAACGCTGAACTTCTGGCAAAAGCAAAATCGCTTGATATCAATTTATCGGCGACACTTGAGTCTGCATTGAAGGAACAAATTCGTTTAAAAGAACAAGCGCATTGGCTGAAGGAAAACTCTGACGCAATGGAAGCGTATAATCAATTTGTAGAGCGCAACGGAACATTCAGCGACAGCGTGCGAAAATTCTAATGAGTCAATTCGCCGTCTACGCCAATAACAATACAGCGACACGCACAACCTACCCCTATCTTATTGATGTGCAGAGTGACCTGCTGTCAGCCTTAGCGACAACCTTAGTGATACCTTTGATACCCGCTCCGCTGGCTGAATCCTTCCAACTCACCAAGCTGAACCCGGATGTTACCGTTGAGGGAAAGACATTCGCATTGATGACACAAGATATGGCCAGTATTTCAAGAACTCAGCTTACTCACGTGGTCGACGACTTATCCCACGACAGAGATAGAATCACCGCAGCTATCGACCTGCTATTTTTTGGAATATAACGATAGTGACAAGTTTCCAGGTTTGACGAATAAATTGAGAGCTATAATTTGATAATACTTCCAAAGCACACTAGCATTTATGCCTGCACTTTTATAAGAGAACCATCATGGGAACAAAAATTCAGTTTCGTATTGATGAACAAACAAAGCGCTTAGCGCCGCAGAAGGCAGTAGAGCGTCGAAAACAGCTATCGCAGGAAAACTGGCTTACAGAACAAGTCAATCAGGCATTCCAGAAATTAGAGTCTGGCCAGTTCGCATTCACTGATAACGAGCAGGCAAAAAGCCGATTGGAGAAATTTAAAGCCCAATTTCGTAGGAGCTAGCCTTAAGGCGTTGCTAAATCAGGCTATAGAGATAATGAAGAAAGTGAACTAGTGGCGATTAAGTTTGCCGCCCCAAACACCTTGAAAACGTTTCAAATATAACCATTACCAGTAGTTTTCAGACGTAACATTACCAGGCTTACGCCGAGTGTTTTTAGCAAGCCCCAATTCAGCTAGCGCGGCGCGTGACTCTTTTATCATGTCGGGGTTACCACAAAGCATCACCTGCGCGCTGGTATTCAGCGGTGTGTCGAGTGCATCACTTAATTGACCAGAGCTGATCAGTTCAGGAATACGTGCAGAGAAAGCACCCGGAATGTTTTCACGAGTAATCACCGGCTGGTAGCCCAGTTGCCCGGGGTATTCTTGTTGCCACTGCTCTATTTGCCCCTGATAAACCAGGTCTTCTGCCACACGAACACCGTGCACCAGATTAATCCGTTTAAATCGTTCCCACGGCTTTTCGGTTCTTAGCATAGAAATGAACGGACCAATGCCGGTTCCGGTAGAAAGCATCCACAAGCTGTCGCCGTCCGGCACTTCGTCCAGCGTGAAAAAACCACCAGCGGGCTGGGTAATATCCACGTTATCGCCGGGCTGCAGCTTGGCTAACTTAGTACTGAGCTCGCCGTCTTCCACTTCGGCTATGACAAAATCCAGTATGGCTTCGCCCGGTGCGCTGGCCAGCGAGTAGGCGCGCAACAGTTGCTCGCCCCCCACATTCAGACCTAGACGGACGAACTGCCCGGCCTTAAAATCAAACGGCTCAGCCACAACTCTTAAACTGAAAACGCCAGAACTCCAACGGTAATTCTCGACAACTTTCCCACTAATCCATTGGATCATACGTCTGACTTAGTCCTTGTTCTGGTTCTTGGTCGCTTCCAGCTCTTTTTCTAACAGTTCAACACGCTCACGTAAGCGCAGTAACATTTGCTGCTGTACGTCCAGCTCTTCGCGGGTGACTAAGTCCAGCTTAGATAGCTGTGACTGCAGGGTTTGTTTAACGCGCTGTTCCATATTGCCGGCCAGTTCTTTGACGCCGGCAGGCATGCTGTCGTTAATTTGGCGAGCAATATTCTCTATTGTTTTGTTGTCCATAAGTCTCTCTTTGTGTAAATCGTTGCTTATGCGTTTAGCTTAGCAGGAGATTCAGGTAAAATCCGAGCTTCTTATCAGCTTTTTCACGAATCAGGAACTCCGCGGCGCCCATGCTGAACGATCGCCAGAACCAGGCTGTACATTACATCCAGGGCCCTTTATTGGTGCTTGCCGGCGCCGGTAGTGGCAAAACCCGGGTAATAACGGAGAAAATTGCGTACCTGATCCGCCAGCAAATTTACACTGCCCGGCAAATTGGTGCAGTAACTTTTACCAATAAAGCCGCTAAAGAAATGAAAGAGCGTATAGCGCAAACTCTGCCGAAAGCGCAGCTGCGCGGTTTAACCGTGTGCACCTTTCATACTCTGGGGCTGAATATTATTCGTCGGGAACTCAGCACCCTGGGGTTTAAGCCCGGCTTTTCATTATTTGACGACCAGGACACCTACGCCCTGCTTAACGCCCTGACTGAAGATGTATTTGAGGGCGACAAAGCGCTGATTCAAGCCTGTCAGCACCAGATAGGCCACTGGAAAAACGCCATGCTGTCGCCGGAGTTGGCTCTACAAAAAGCCGGGAACGATCAGGAAAAGGCCTTTGCTCAGGTTTATCAGCAATACCAGAATAACCTGAGCGCCTGTAATGCCGTGGACTTTGATGACTTGATCCGCCTGCCGACCCAGTTACTGGCAACCAACGAGAACGCCCGCGCACGCTGGCAGAAAAAGTTTCAGTATTTATTGGTGGACGAATATCAGGACACCAACACCAGCCAGTACCAACTGGTCAAGTTACTGGTGGGCGAACGCGCTCGCTTTACCGTGGTGGGCGACGACGATCAGTCCATTTATTCATGGCGTGGTGCGCAGCCTAAAAACCTGGCCTTGTTGAAGCAGGACTTCCCACAGCTGGACGTGGTGAAGCTGGAGCAGAATTACAGGTCGCACGGGCGTATTCTGAAAGCCGCCAATATTCTCATTGAGAACAACCCGCACGTATTTGAGAAAAAGCTGTTCTCAGAAATGCAGTACGGCGAGCCGATAAGCGTTATTTTTGGTCGTAACGAAGAGCATGAAGCAGAGCGTGTGGTTGCCGAAATTGTAAAACAACGGTTCCTTCGCAAAACGCCGTATCACCACTTTGCGATTTTGTACCGGGGTAACCACCAGTCGCGCCTGTTTGAAAAAGCGCTGATGAACAACCGCATCCCTTATAAAATTACCGGTGGCCAGTCGTTCTTTGCCCGCGCGGAAGTCAAAGACATTATGGCGTACCTGCGGCTGCTGGTGAACCCTACCGACGACACCGCTTTTCTGCGCATTATTAATACCCCGCGGCGCGGCATTGGTCCCCAAACCGTGGAGCGTATTGGCCGTTTGTCGCAGGAGTTAGGCTGTAGCTTATTTGAAGCCTGCCAGTCGCCCCATTTAAAAACGCAGCTTAGCACCGGTGTGTTTCAGCATGTAGACGTGTTCCGCAACATGATAGATACCCTGGCTCGCCGCGCCGATCATCAGGAAGACGCCAGTGACGCGGTAAAACAACTGCTGAGCGAAATTGGCTACGAAGACTGGTTGTTTGAGCAAAGCCCCAGCGCGAAAGCCGCCGAAATGCGAATTAAAAACGTGTACGAACTGCACCGCTGGGTATCGGACATGCTAAAAGGCGACGCCGAACATGAACCCATGGAATTGAATCAGGTGGTCAGCCGCTTGTCACTGCGCGATATGATGTCCCGTAACGAAGACGACGAGCAGTTTGAACAGGTGCAGCTAATGACCTTGCATGCTTCCAAAGGTCTGGAGTTTCCACAAGTGTTTTTAGTGGGCATGGAAGAGGGTCTATTGCCACACCAAAGCAGTATTGATGAAAATAACATTGAAGAGGAACGCCGTCTGGCTTACGTCGGCATTACCCGCGCCCAGCATAAGTTAGTCTTTACTATGGCTAAGGAGCGCCGTCAGTTTGGAGAAAAAACGGAACCACAACCCAGCCGCTTTTTGCTGGAGTTACCGCAGGACGATTTAGAATGGGAACACCGCAAGCAAAAATCCGACGAGGAACGTGAAGAGCAGAGAAGTCAGGGTTTGGAGATGCTGAAAAACGCACTGAAAAAGTAGTGCCAAACTAAGCTGATACGAAAGAGGTGTCGTCGTCTTTGGCTACAGTGCCTTCATAGTTTTCGTCAATGAAGCTGCCCTGCCCCATCATAACACCTTGCTTTTCCACATCATTTTTTTGCGTTTCAGTTTCCAGTCCATCGGCATAAACAGCAATATCGAGCTCATGACACAAGGTCACGATATGCTTTAACATGGCCTGCGCCCGGTTATTGCTGCTCAAACGAGCAATATAATGGTGATCCAGCTTAAGTATGGTAAACGGAAAGTTATACAAGAACTGAAGCGGCCCGGAGCCACTGCCAAAATTGTCTATAACCAGCTTAAAGCCAAATTCGGAAAGCCGTCTTAAACTGGCCAGTACCCGGCGGCCGTCTCTGACCAGGTCGGTTTCATCAAATTCCAGTGCGATGTTCTCTGGTTTAACACCGCTTTCAGTCACAATATTCACCAGCTCATTCAGGTGACTGGTTTTCAATAAATGCCGCACAGATAAATTCAGGTGCAGCATAGTTTCAGCACTGACACTATTTTCAACAAGCCACTGGCTGGCTGCCCGTAAAGCAAAGCGGTCAAGCTTCACAATAAGGCCAGTGCGCTCGGCCAGAGGTAACAACTCTTCACTTTTAAAGCTGTAGCGCGGGTCTTCCCACACCAATTTAGCTTCTACAGCTTTGACCTCGCCTGTTGTTAAATTCACTATTGGCTGAAAACTGACAGCGAAATCTTTCTCAACTTTCGCATGGCGCAGCGCCGTTTCTTTACGAACACTGTCCACTAAGTTTTCATGCATGCTGTCATCAAATAATACGTAGCGCCCGCGCCCCATACCTTTAGCCTGGTACATGGCGGCATCTGCGTCGCGTAACAGCCGTTCAGCCGAATCGGTCTCTTCCAGACACTCGGCAATACCGATACTGGCGCCGGAGTAATGCTCTTGTCCGTTCAGATGGAAAGGTTCACTCATTTGCTGGATCATGCGCTTGGCGACGTCTTTAGCATCATCAATACTGGTAATGGTATCCAGCAGAATAACGAATTCATCACCACCTAAGCGCGCCACCATGTCGTTGTCACGTACGCAGTCACCTATACGCTTGCTGACTTCCAGCAAGAACTCATCGCCGGCAGAGTGCCCGAGCGTGTCGTTTATATTTTTAAAGCGGTCCAGGTCAACAAATAGCACCGCAAAATGGTGCTCAGGGTGCCGTCGTTTATGTGCCACGGCCTGCTGCAAACGTTCATTGAACAATATGCGGTTAGGTAAGCCGGTCAGGTTATCGTGGTGCGCTGCGTGGAATAAGCTGGATTCGGTCTTTTTCCGTCGTTCTATTTCGGACACCAGCTCTTCGGTACGCTCCGCCACTTTCTTTTCAAGGAACTGGTTTACTCGCTGAATTTCTTCCGCTGAGCGTTTTCTGTCAATGGCCACGGCAACGTGCTGCGAAACAAAGTTCAGTAGTTCTAAGTCATCACTATGGTATAAGAAGTCACCGTCGTAGGTCTGGACCGCTATAACCCCAAACACCTGCCCGTTCATCATTAAGGGGCTACCGAGCCATTGCTTAGCCAGCTTCATACCACCATAGCCCAGCTCTATCTCGTTTTTCTTCAGAAGTTTTTGACGTACAGGGGCGTCGATAAAGGCCGGTTCACGCATTTTAATAACGTATTCGGTTAAACCTTTACCGGCTCGTCGGCGTTCGGCTTTAGCGCCTGTTTCATCCACATGGTAGGGAAAATGTATAAACTTTTTATCGTCTGATAAAAGCGCGACAAAGAAGTTGTCGGCATGAATCAATTTACCGATTTGCCTGTGCAACTGCCGATAAAAGGCGTTCATATCGTCAGAGGTATTGGTCAGCTCGGAAATAGCAAAGAGCACCGAGGTTTGCTGCTCAGCCCTTTCACGAATGGTAATCTCGCTCATTAAGCTTTCATTCGCATGGCGTAGTTCAGCTGTCTGGTGCTCTATTTCGCTTTGCATTAAGTCGCGCTGCTTTAAACGCTCGAGCGCATTCACCACGTGTTGCGATACAAAGGTAAGCAAATCTTCATCTGAGGCGTCATAACGAACGTCAGCGCTGTAGCTCTGCACCACCATAACACCTATGGTCACGTCACCACGTTTTAACGGAACACCTAACCAGTCCTGATGTTCTGCCCCTAAGCCTTCTATTTCGGCGTTATCAATTAAGCGTTGGTACACTTCCGGCGGGCAAAGCAAAGACTGGCCTTTTCGCAAAACATAACCCGTTAAGCCTTTCTTCAATTGCTCTATAGGAATGCGTTCAAATAAGGTGTCCTGATCAATTTCATCGACAAAATAAACAAAATCGACCAGCTCTTCCTGAGGTTCGTAAAGGCAAATATAAAAATTACGGGCGTACATCAGCTCGCCGATAATTTCGTGCAGAGACTGATAAAAGTTGTCCATTTCGCGCGCAGAAGCCGCCAGTTCCGATATTCGGAACAGCGCTTTTTGTACGACTTCAGCAGACCGATACTTTTGGGTCAACCCCTTTAGTCGGGCGATGACTTTGTGCAAGCGTTCATTTTCAGTTTTTATATTCTGAAGCTGTTCCTCGCTATGCGTACGGTCTGTCATTCAGGTTCACCCTTAGACACTGACACTCCTTGCCGCGAAATACATTTTGTTAACACTTGTTGCGTTTAGTAACAGTCGTACAGTATAGACCTGTGTCAAAAAATAGAAAAGATCTGGTTAAAAATTAATTAGCGAAGGAAGTTAAGAGAGCGAATTAACGTCGATTGACACAAAAAAGACCACCGAGTGGTGGCCTTTTGTTACTGAAGATGCAAATAAAACTAAATTTCTTCAGTCATGTAATTTATTGCAGCTTGAATTTCTTCTTCTGAGCAGTCGCTACAGGTTCCTTTAGGCGGCATGGCATTAAAACCTTCAACTGCGTGCTTCAATACCGTTTCCATGCCCTGGTCTAAACGTGGTTGCCAGTCGGCAGCGTTGTTTCTTTTTGGAGCTCCCATAACACCACTGGTATGGCAGGCTGTGCAGTACTTATCATAAACTTGCTGGCCTGAACGCGGTCCACTGCTTTCTTCAGCAGCACTGCTTTCACCAGCCACATAATGTTTTCCCAAAGGCTTAATACGCTCAGCGATCGCTTCACGTGACATATCATCCTGCACTGATGCCGCACTAATACTCAGCGCAAACAGCATTGAAATAGTGCCTAAAACGCTCTTAACGAAAAATGAATTCATAGCTTTCACTGGTTTCTCCTACAAATGGCTGGTGTTCTTGCACGCCCAGTTAGTGGATGCGATTATAACCACAAATGTGCAAAGGATAAACACTTGGCTGAAATTGCTCGCAAAATAGCTTTGCTGGATTTGGATGCGTTCTTTGCTTCGGCTGAAGAATTGCGCGATCCAAGCCTGAAAACACGCCCTTTTGCTGTCGGTGGCGGCGGTGAACGAGGGGTCGTTGCAACGGCAAATTATCTGGCCCGTCAGTTTGGCGTTAAAAGCGCGATGCCGGGTAGTCATGCCCGCCGTTTGTGCCCGCAATTAACCTTTATACGACCTGACGGCAACTACTACCGCGAACTGTCCAATAAGGTTCTGGATATTCTGCATGAACTCACACCCCGCATTGAACCTGCTTCTATTGACGAGTTTTATCTGGACTTAACTCATTTGGAAGGCTTTAAAGGCAGCGCGACTTTGGCCATGGACTTTGTTCGAGAACAAATTAAAACGCTGGGGATAACCGGCTCTGCCGGCATTTCAAACCAGAAAATGGTAGCCAAAATTGCCAGCGAAGAGCGCAAACCCGATGGTCAGTTTGTGGTTCGCCCAGCAGAAGTTCTCGACTACATTGCGGCATTAAACCTCAAGCAAATTCCGGGTGTCGGACCTAAAAGTCAGCAAGTGCTCACTAACTATGGACTCACCACAGGAAAAGACATCCAGAATATAGAGCTGCAGCAATTACAGGCCATTCTTGGTGATAAAGCCGGGTATGTACTATTTGAGCGCGGCCATGGGCGGGATCGCCGCGAAGTTGTTACAGAGCGCATTCGCAAAAGTGTCGGGGTTGAACAAACCCTAGCAACGGATATGCGACTGGAATCGACAGCTCAGGCTTATGTTCAGGACAATTTATTACCGAAACTGCGTCAACGAATGAAAATTACTCACTGGCGTGAGCAGCCCATTCGTAGCCAGACACTAAAGCTGAAGTTCTCGGACTTCACACAAACAACGGTCTCCCGTAGTGCCCAGTTTATTTCACCCAGCTTGTTTTATCAGTTATTAGATGAAGCCTGGCAGCGTGGAAAAGGGAAAGGGGTAAGGCTGTTGGGGATCAGTGCAACATTGCCTGACCCCAACGAGCAATTACAACTCGAACTCGAGCTGGATTAGTCTTATTTCACTGTAATAGTGATTTTTTCTGAAACCACGGCCGGGTTATGCGGTACGTGGTTCTTATCGCCTAAGATAATTTGTAGCGTATGTTCACCCGGCTCTAAAGTCACGGTAGTTTCCGTCTGGCCACCACCAAAATGAGTCACATCACCGCCCATAGGCTTGTCCATAGCTGGCAGTTCGTCTTTATCAACCAGCAAATGGTGATGTCCGGTATTCTTCACATCGACACCGGCCGGCGCTACGCCCATACCGCTTAAGCCAAACTTCACTTTAAAGGTTTTACCAACCACTTCCCCGTTTTGCGGAGAAATAATATAAGCCTGGGCTTGCTCTGATGATTCTGTACGTTCTACTGCCTGAGCTGTTGTTGCCAGAACAGGTCCACCAAGTAGTGCTATGGCGCCAATCATCCATGCTTTGTTCATAGGTTTGCTCCAATAGTTGATTTCGATCAATTCAGTTTAAACTGTGTTACCAATTGTTCCAAGCGTTCAAATGCCGTATTCAGCTCACGGCAAGCTCGCTTAGTATTATTTAGATTGTCTACGCTCTGATCGTTCATACTGCTTATATCCATAATGTCACGATCGAGCGTTTGGATCACTGAAGTCTGTTGTTCGGTTGCTGACGCGACTGAATGATTCACGTCGTCGATGGTAACAATAATGGCGTTAATTTCAGACATGTGCTCAGCAGACTCTTCCGCGCTTAACACACAGGCACTGCTTATTTCCTGACTTTCCTGAATAACCTGAACAACACTGCGTGTTCCGGCTCTGACCCGCTCTATCATGGTTTCAATTTCACCCGCCGACGACGAAGTACGCTGAGCCAGGCTGCGCACTTCATCCGCTACGACCGCAAAACCACGACCGGCTTCCCCTGCTCGTGCCGCTTCTATAGCCGCATTTAGAGCCAGCAAGTTGGTTTGCTCAGTTATGCCTTTAATAACTTCAATGATCTTGCCAATGTTCTGGGTGTCTTCATCCAGGGTATGAATTGCCTGGCTGGAGGCATCCATACGTTCCGACAAGTGCTGAATTTGCTGGCGGTTATGTTGCAAAGAGTCTCTCGCTGATGACGCTTTTTCGGTACCTGAACTTGCCTGTTCAGAGGCTTTTGCAGCATTTTCGGCAATTTCATGAGCACTCGCGCCCAGTTCATTCACCGCCGTTGCAACAGAACTGGCTTTTCCGGCCTGTTCGCTGCCAATGTCCATTGAATCGTCACTCGCTTTAACCATGCTGCGAATGTTGCCTTCCACTTGTTGTGCGGCCGCATTCACTTCCAGCAAGGCTTGCTGGATTTTCTCAATAAACTCGTTCATACGGCGTGAAACAAGGCCAAACTCATCGTCCGACTCAACCGGCAGCCGCTGCGTTAAATCGCCCTCGCCGCGGGCCATATCGGTTACGGCCTCATTTAAACGACGCAAAGGTTTCAGTAATAAGCGCAATAACCAGGTTAATGACACCACTACTGCCACAATGCCAATAATCAGGTAAACAATAGCGGTCCAGGCAAAGGAGGAAACGTTGCTGTAGGCCTGTTCGCGGTCAATAACCACTCCCAGATACCATTCAACTCCCTGAATACCTTTTATTTTATGGAATGACACGAGGCGGTCCGCTCCATCAATACGGTATTCGGAAAAATCAGAACTAAAAGCAACTGACTGACCAGCGTAATCGTTCACAGATTTTTCAATCCAGTCTTTGTTGGGGTGTGCCAGAATATTTCGATCACCGCTAACTAAGAAGGCATAACCCAGACCCATAAAATCGATGTCGTTAACAATGTTAGAAATCTCATCCAGCATCATATCGCCACCGGCAACTCCCACCAGCCGGCCATCGCGACGCATGGGTACCACCGCAGTAATGGTCAATTCATTGGTTGTGACATCTATATAAGGCGCGGTATAGGTTGGCTGCCCTTCATCAACCGCCAGCTGGTACCAGGGACGGCTGCGGGCATCGTAATCGTCCGGCAGGTCGATGCTGGGATCATCGAGCAGAAAAGTACCGTCGAGCAAACCGTAATACACATTTTTGAACTTACCGGCGGCTTTGGACTGTTGAACCCGCTCTAAAGCACGGTCTGTGGAATCATCAACACGGTAAGCATCGGCGGTTGCCTGAACAATGCTCATGCGATCATCAAACCACTGCGAAATATTGTTTGATACTGAGTCAGACAAAGCCTGCATTTGATGCTGTAAATTACTGCGGGTTTGATTCGACATCTGCAAAAAGTTGGTCAGCGTGAAGACACCCAGCACAAGCACCAGTATCAACGACGCAACAATAATGACCTTTTGCGTGAACTTTAATTTCTTCAGCATCTTGAGAGTTTCTCTTGTTATTGTTCTTATAGGCTCATTCGTTTGTCAGCAGATTATCCCACTTGAATATCGGTTTCCGGAAAGCGTATATGCCGTTTTCTTGGTGTCGCCAAAAAATAGGCCAACGTTAATGGCCCAACCCGCCCCGCGAACATTAAAAACACCAGAACTAACTGACTTGCCCCGGTCACTTCTGCAGTAATTCCCCGCGATAACCCGACCGTCGCCGAAGCCGACAAAACTTCAAAGGTTATATCTATAAACGGCAGCGGATTCAAAATCATTAGGATAAAGATTCCGAGGAACATCAAAGTAAGGGTAACCAAAGTGACCGCAAGAGCTTTCATAACCAGCTCCTGAGGTACCGTGCGGTTCAACAAAGTGACATACTCTCGACGGCGGAGAAAAGCATAAGTGGCGACCAGTAAGACAATAAAAGTCCCCAGCTTGATGCCTCCGGCCGTACTCATTGAGCCGCCGCCAATTAGCATCAGCAACATAGTATAAACTGCGCTGGCTTCTGTCATTGCCCCGGTATCAACCGTATTAAAACCTGCGGAGCGAGGCGTAGTAGCCTGAAACCAGGCTGCCATCGCCTGGTCACCAAAGCTTAAATTGGCAAAGGTGGCCGGGTTATTCATTTCCAGCAGCCAGATAATAGCAACGGATAAAACATTAATAATTAATGTCGCCCACAAAATAGCGCGGGTATAAACCGAGAACTTATACCAACGGCGCTTTTCGTATATGTTGGTAATAACCGAAAAGCCCAAGCCGCCAATGACAAATAAAATACTGATAATAAGATTAACCGGAATGCTGTCGGCGTAATCCACAATTCCGTTGGGCGACAGCACAAAGCCTGCGCTGTTAAAAGCGGATATGGCGTAAAATATACTTTCAGCAAAGGCATCGACGAAACCTTTTTCCTGCCACCAGGTTATTGTCAGACCAACCACCGCTATAGCCTCAACAATCAGTGCCAACGATACCACCGCTTTTGCCGTACGCCCAATGCTGGCAAGACTGGTTTGCTGCATAGCCTCTTTTGCCAGTACCTGATGCTGAATCCCGACATGGCCGCCTATCGAAATAGCAGCCAATACCGCAAATGTCATGAAGCCTAACCCGCCCGCCTGAATCAACAGAGCCAAAACGCTCATTCCAAACGGTGTATAAGTAGCCCCCGTATCGACAACGACCAGCCCAGTCACGGTAACGGCAGAGGTCGCCGTAAATAAGCTTTCCAGCCAGGTTATTGGTTGCTCAGTTGAGAAGGGTAACTTTAGTAACAAAGTACCTAATAAAATCAGACAGGCAAAGCCACCGGAAAGAATAACCGGAGGGCTGGCTTTAAAAGCTCTACGCCTTTTACGCCCGGGACGACGATACAACCAGGCTATTGAAGGAGCCCACTGTTTCATGAAGGTTCTTTTAGTTTAGGAGCAACAGATTTTAACGCTTTCAAACTGCCGGCCATCACCAAGGTTTCGTTACCCTCAAGCGTCATTGATAAAGAGGGAGTCACAGTCACCTCATCGCGACGCTTTATTAACAATACATGAAAAAACTCACTTTCGTCCGGCATAATGTCTTCGAGAGTTTTTCCTTTTAAATACTCACCAATACTAATTTCCACACAGAACCAGTTATGACCCAACGACATATACTCGTTCACCATAGGATAATTCAGCGACTGCGCTACCCTTATTCCCATTTCTTCTTCCGGGTGAATAATACGCTTTACACCCAGTTTCGATAAAATTTGATGGTGGGATTTAGAGGTCGCTTTGGCCCAAATTTCTTTCACACCAATAGTTTTAAGGTGTAGAACACACAATAAACTGGCTTGCAGATCTTCCCCAATAGCAACCAGAACCACCTCGCAGTTAGTTAAGTCGAGTTCTTCCAATGCTTTTTCATCAGTCACATCGGCAATGGCAGAATGCGTTAACACATCTGCCATTGCTTCAACGGCTTTTTCGTCTGAATCAACGCCTATGACACGATGTCCGAGATCGAGCAGTTCTTTTGAAGTTCGGGCACCAAAACGCCCCAACCCTATGACACCAAATTCTGCCATGTCAGACTCCTATTGTGCTTTTGCCGGTGCCAGGAACAAGGCGTTCATCAGCAAGGTATTTAAGCCGTCCATATAGGCACGGTACGTGGGTTCCTGAGTAAAGCTGATAATCATGCCTTTACCGCTTGGCTGCCACATTAGCAGTGGCTTATAAGGTAATTGCTGAGCTATATCGTCCCATAAAAAGCCACTGGCTAACAGGCTATCCGCGCCAGCAAACCACGCAATGTTGCGACCGTGATCAATATCAATGGGGGTAAATACGTCATTGCCGTTATAAATACTCACAACCTGCGGTTTAACGCCGGCGCTTAACCAGTGTTTTGTATCCACTTTGGCATTTAATAACGCACCGGGCACCCAGTCGGGATCAGCGCCGTGCGGTTTTATTTCCGTTAAGAATTGCTCGCGGCTTTCAATCACTTTACCGTCAACTTTAATTTCTTCGTCAGGCTCAGTAACGCCCTCTTCCGGCACTTTGCGTTCCAGTTGGGTATTAAGCAGACCAGTTTCAACCGCCCAGGCAGAAGCGCTGCCTAAGGTCAGCAACACACCGCCATCCGACACCCACTGTTGGATCTTTTCAACAGTTTTGTCGTTAAGCACGCCGGAGTACGCTCCTTCCGGTAATATCAGAACATCCAGTCCATCAAGGTCATTTTGCAGTAACTGCATGGTACGGATAGCCGTTACCGGATAACCCATCTGACGCTCAATGACAAAGCGGGTATGCCCTGCACTGTATGGGCTAGCAGGCTCATCCCAGGCAATAGCAATGTTAGGTGCTTCCAGTTTGCTTACGTTGTGCGAACCAAAGTTAGGCCCTTCAGTCATCCAGCTTGTATCAACACCTTCAACGGTTGCACCTGACGCTTCAGCGAGCTTTTGTAATTTAGTCTGCAAGCCACCGGGGTTGTCAGCTCGGGTTAAAATCAATGAGCCGCTGGGGAATTCACCGGCGCTTTCGTGGGTAAAGGCTAATTCGCTTTGGCGAACCTCCAGACCTTCACGCAACGCAGCAGTTAGGAAACGTCCTGCATTCATGTCACCCCAGCGAACCAAAAAAGCCACTTTGGCGTCCGGGTTAATCACTTTGCCAGGCTCAATGCGCCCCTCTTCTACAAAGGCTGTGGCGACGTCAGGCAAGTCATCACAGGTGTGGCTGTCGACATTGAACATCAACGGCAGTGACCAACCGGTTACGTCGTAAATTTGGTCCGGCAGGTTATTGTTACGGCGCTGCTCCTGCTCTGCCAGGAAGTCATCCGCCATATCCACTTGCTTATCCATTAAGGTGCGTATCATGCGGTGTGCAGGTTGTGCCATATCAATGGTATAAGCACCAGCTTCATAATCAGTACCGCACACATCAAACGCCTTTTTCGCCTGCTTCACTTCTGCGCCCTGTTCAACCAGTAAAGAAGCCAGTTTACGTGCGGCGGCCGGGGCGTCCTTAGCGGGCAGAATAATAGAACGGACATCACCGTCTTCGCCCGCTTCAACCGCTGACTTGCGGTATTCCCAGAACTTCTGCAATAAGGCTTCGCGACGCTCAGAAACTGTCTGAATCGTCGAGATAGACGCTATAAAATGCTGCTGAACACCGTCGGCGTAGGTCAGTACGTCACCGTCTGTACGGTCAAAAAAATGCCCGCGCGCTGAAGCCATCTCGTAGGTCATTGCAACTGAGCCCTGATACAGCGGCCAACTGGCACCGTAGCCCGGGTAAAACGCATCGAAAATTTCGCGGGTAAAATAATCAAAGCCCTTTTCGTCGAACCACTGGCCGTTATTTTTACCAATCCAGTTCAGCGTTTCGCGTTGTGACTCGGTAATCAGTGGATTATAAGGCCGAGCCTCTGGGGTGAAGTAATAAGTGGAATCGCCACCCATCTCATGCAGATCAACAAACACCAGCGGATAGTATTTTAATAAAGCATCTATTTGCCCGCTAATTTCAGGCTGAGTCAGTGCTATCCAGTCGCGGTTCATATCAAACAGGTAGTGGTTCGTGCGTCCGTTAGGCCAGGGTTCGTTGTGCTCCGCACTGCGGCGATCGCCTGAGTGCTCAAGCCCAACACTCATGTAATAACGATCCACAAAGCGGGCACGCCCGTCCGGGTTTTGCAGTGGATCAATGAATACCATGGTGTTATCTAACCAGCGTTGGGTCTGCTCACGCTGGTCATGCAGCAAATGATAGGCGGTTACCATAGCGGCTTCCGGTGACGAAATTTCATTGCCGTGAACGCCATAGGACAGCCAGATACTACCGGGCAATTCGTCAATTAACTGCTCAGCCTTATCGCTGTCGGTTTTGCGCGGGTCGGCTAAGGCCTGCATGCCCTTCATAAAACCGTCAAAGTCAGCCATATTGCCTTCACTGGAAATAACCGCGTAATAAAGCGTACGCCCTTCCCAGCTTTTTCCGTATTCAAGTAACTTAACCTGCTTAGGGTAAGCTTGTTGCAGTGCTTCAAAATAGCGGCTCATATCGGCCGGGCTGGTAATTTTGGTGCCCATGGGGTAACCCAAAACCTGCTCGACGGTGACTTCTGAATTACTGTAGTTCGCTTCGGGGAGTAACGAACTCTCGCCCGAGAGTTGTTGTGCTTGAGTCGGCATGACCAACCATGAGGCGGCTATCAGCGCCGCAAATTTGAGACTGCGCATCTTTATTCCTGTTGTTTTATGCACTTTTAAACTGTGCTTAGGGTTTCTTTTTATGTCTCTCTAATGTAAAAGCTTGAACAAGGGAAGTGAAGCTCAATTTAGGCGCTATGAATAAAAAGACTCAATTAACCACGCTGCTGGCGGCTATAGCCACAACGCTAATTTTGGCAGGATGCCAAATAACACCTAATAACGTAAAACGCGTGGTCAATTCCGGCGTGCTTAGCGGTAACGACCCAAGCGCAGTGGTGGAATCTATGGCGCGTGAGCGTTTGCACAGCTACCGCAGCAACCCGCAACAGCTTATTAGCGACATTGAGGACTTACGCAAGGCTTTGCGCGATCTGCGTGCCGTTGCTGAGGCCATATGGGGTGACGAGGAAAACACGGTTCCCAGCGCGAAAAAGTACGTTAAATACAGTGATAACTTTCATGCCAAAGCCGTTGTCGATTTTGAGCAGGGCCTGCTGACCGTTGCGACATTGCATGACAGCAATGATCCAGCCAAAACCCGGGAACAACTCAAAGCCGCTATTGTGCGTACGCTGTTAACGCCAAACGACCTCACTGCCGTTGATATTTTTACCGATAAAGAACCTGAACGGACGGGAAAACCATTTTTGCGCGGGCAAGTTGTTGACCAGGACAATGTGGTCGTCGAGTACGAATGGCGGGCCAATCGCTTTGCCGAGTATTTGGTGAAAAACCAGTTGCGCACCCGGCGCGCTAAAAACAGCAAGGTGTATGAGGTTCAAATTGCTTTGGTCGATGAACACCAAGAGCTACGCAAACACCAGTATGCCGACTACGTTATAGCCGCAGCGCGACGCTATAACCTGGAGCCTGAGCTTATTTATGCCATTATTGAAACCGAAAGCAGCTTTAACCCTTATGCGGTGAGCCACGCTAACGCTTACGGCTTAATGCAGGTAGTGGCATCGACCGCCGGACGTGACGTGTTTGAGCGCGTTCGTAAAATTCCCGGGCAGCCCACGTCTCAACAATTGTTTGACCCGGCTCAGAACATCGATATTGGCAGTGCCTATTTGCACATTTTGAACACCCAGTACCTAAAAGGCGTGCAACACCCGCGCAGTCGCGAATACGCTATTGTTTCAGCATACAATGGTGGCGCCGGTAACGTGCTGAAAACCTTTTCTTCCAACCGCAGCAACGCGGTTCAAATTATAAACCGAAGTCAGCCCGGCATTGTTTACCGGGACTTAACTTCTAAGCATCCGTTAGCGGAGAGCCGCCGATATTTAGAAAAGGTGATGTACTTTAAGCAGAGTTACTGACACGAACCGCAACAAAAGTCTTTACCGTGCTCAGGTGCCGATGCTTTCTTTTCAACAAAAAGCAGGTTGTTTTCCAGGTGAATATGCTCGTGCAAATCATCCTGCAGCTCTTTTAAGCCTTTATAAAGCGCTGTCCAGGTACCACAGGCGCCTTCCGGTAGCGTTAAGTTATTGGTCAGTTCGTCAATTCTATTAAGTTCACCTTCATGCTGAACGTGTTCGCTTTCCATTACTGAAATTGGCCCGCCGGGATAAACACCACGTGACAGCAAAGGAAAAAGAATTTGTTCTTCTTTTGTCATGTGGCTTTCCAGCTCCTGCATCAGGTTATCCAGGTGTTCAGTCAGACCAACCGGGGCTTCGGGGTGATCACCATGAACGGCTTCAACGCGCATGGCCAATTGCTTTAACTCAGGAAGCTGTTCGCGATGGCGCTGATGAAAACGCAGATAAATATGCTCTATCAAATGCTTGGGTGAAGCGTCCTGCCATTGTTGCTCGGCAGTCTGTAAACGGTCATCGAAAGTACTCATGGGTCACTCCTGTTTGCTAAATAAAGTTTCTTACTCCGGTCAGGATTGCAACAAACAGGCCAGCTCCTACCCCGTTAGGATTATTGACTCTTCGGGGTGTCACGGTACTATCAACCCAACCAATAAGGGTATTTTTAACCTGGGCAGTCAATTTAACCATGTTGCAAGAAAGTCTATTAGCAGACCTGCTTACCGAGCAGCCTGCAGCGGTTCGTTTACAAAATTTAGTCAACACCTTACGCAGTCACTTCAACTGTGGCGCAGTGGTTTTATTAAAGCTGGATAATGAAGTGCTGCAACCGGTTGCTATTCAGGGACTGGTACGCGAAGCGCTGGGTCGTCGGTTTGTTGTAGCACAGCACCCCAGGTTAGCGGCATTGCTGGCATCTCGTAACCCCGTACGGTTTGAGCACGATTCGTCATTACCGGACCCCTACGACGGACTGCTCGCTGAGCAGCCAGGTAATGCGCTGCCCGTTCACGACTGCATGGGTATTAGTTTGTATCTGGAGAATAAGTGTTGGGGTGTACTGACCTTAGACGCACTGCAACCCGGTACATTTACCGACAACTCAATGATTGAACTGCAAAAGTTTAGCTTGTTCGTTGAGACCGCCGTTCGCATTGGCCAGCTGGAGCAAAACGTCAGGGCTCTGCGACAAGGCCAGCAACGCACTATGCCAAAATCCGGCACCACAGAAAGAAACGAGTCGGAAATTATCGGGCACAGCAAAGCCATTGAAAGTGTGCTGAAAGAACTGCGAGTGGTTGCCAGTGCCGATTTGCCCGTGTTGCTGCTGGGTGAGACTGGTGTCGGTAAAGAGCTGTTTGCCCGTGAACTGCACATACTCTCACAGCGCAGCGACAAACCCCTTATTTATGTAAATTGCGCGGCTCTGCCCGAATCACTTGCAGAAAGCGAGCTTTTTGGTCATGTAAAAGGGGCCTTTTCCGGCGCAACCAGCGACCGTTCAGGGCGCTTTGAAGTCGCTCACGGCGGTACGCTGTTTCTGGATGAAGTTGGCGAGCTGCCACTATCCATACAGGCTAAATTATTGCGAGTACTGCAAAATGGTGAAATTCAGCGTTTGGGCTCTGACAAATACCGAAAAGTAGATGTTCGCCTTATAGCCGCCACCAACCGCAACCTGCGCCAGCAAGTCAGTAATGAAACTTTCCGTGCTGATTTATACCACCGCCTTTCGGTTTATCCTTTGCCCATTCCGCCATTACGTGAGCGCGGTGACGATGTGTCTATTCTGGCCGGGCATTTTCTCGAGCTAAACCGGGCTCGTCTGGGGTTGCGGGCTTTGCGCTTATCGCCGGAGGCTGAGCTTGCCATACAACAGTATCAGTGGCCGGGTAATGTGCGTGAACTGGAACATGTTATCAGCCGGGCCGCTATTAAGCTGCTTAGCCACGGTGTGGAAAAAACCGATATTGCCACCATTGAACCCGACATGCTGGATCTTGATGTGCAACTGCCTTTGTCAGCCACCACCGACTCTGGGAAAAATTCTGCTGGAACCAGCTTACCTCAGGCTAACGTGTCGATGAAAGAAGCGGTAAATTATACTCAGCGTAAGATGATAGAATCGGCTTTAGGCCGCCATAACAACAGTTGGAGTCAGGCCGCTAAAGACCTGCAGCTGGATGCCAGTAACCTGCACAAAATGGCCAGTCGATTAGGAATGAAGTCGTGACGCGGGAGCTGTTAATTCGATTATTGTGGCGCGCTCTGGCGCTATTTTTTGTATTGCTTGGACTTATCGGCATTGCCCTGCCGGTAATGCCCACAGTACCTTTTCTCATTGCGGCATTGTGGGCTGCTAGTAAAGGCTGGCCACGTCTTGAAGCCTGGTTGCTTAACCACCCCAAATACGGCCCGGACATAAAAGCCTGGCGCGACCACCGAGTGGTTAAACGCCGTTCTAAGCTAATAGCCTTAGTTATGATGGCAACCGGGTACCTGGTGCTATGGTTATTTGTTCCGCAAGTGCCTGTTTGGCTAAAAGCAATTGTCGGCGTTGTGCTGGTTGTGGTCGGGTGCTGGCTGGCTACGCGCCCCGACCACTCTCCGGAAGAAACTTAACCCGGGTTACCGTCGGCGCGGGGTGTTGTCAGCACCTTAAAATAAACCACAACATAAATGCCATAAGCCAGAGTCCAGGCTAAAGCACTACACATTAACCAGTGGCTGGCTAAATCGGGAGCAAGCCAGATTAAGAAGACCCGGGTTAAAGCGGCTATTAACACCAGTAAAAATGCACCGGTCATTATCAGTTTTGGTTGCAACGGACGCCCACTATGACCCAACGAAACGCGCGCTATCATGCTGAGGATCATATTTCCCATAGCTCCTGCGGTTAAGGAGTGCAGCGGCAGACTCTGCGTCAGGTCGAAACCCGCATAACGCAATGCAAATAACGCCAGACCAATGGGGATAAACCAATAAGCTAAATGCAGTGACCAAAGCAGCGGTACTCTCCAGGTTATCCAGATTTTCCAGCGCGCAACTCTTATCCCGGTTGCCACCGCTGAAACACCAAATAGAACGACCATTATCTGGTTAGGTAACAGCGTGTGCAGATTCAGAAAGTGCACAGCGAAGATAAGCCACAAGCTGCCTAAAGCTATGCGATCAAGCCAGACTATTGGCGTTACTTTAGGTGTTTGAGTCCCGTTGGCAGTAAACATTGGCAGCACTCGTCCGCCAATAATGGCCATTAACAAGGTCACCAGAAATACTGCGTTGTAAGCGCCAAGCACCTGAATATGATAGTGACCAAAGTGTAAGCCGTAATGCATAAGCAAGTTGCATACCGTCAGCAACAGCAAAATGGGCACAAAGAATAAATTCCGGGTCTGATTTACTTTTAACACCATACGCCCGAACAGCAACGCGGCGACAGGTAACAGACTGACATCCACGCCTGCAACCAACCACCACGGCAGTTCACCGCCCAACAGCAACATTAACCTGGCGGCTGCCCATAAAACGGTCAGAATAAGCAGAGTCTTGCCATGAGGTGCCCTTAGTCCGGTCCAGTTCTGCACCGCAGTTAATAAAAAACCCAGGACTATGGCAATAACAAAGCCAAATATCATTTCATGGCTGTGCCAGAACATGATGTTGCCGTATACAGGCAAACTGAGCTTTCCACCAAGTGCTAACCCCCACAGCAGCATCGCTACGGCACTGAACCCTGCCCCCAAAAGGAACAGAGGGCGAAACGCCTGCCGCAGAATAGGAGTTAACTGCTCTTCTTTTTGTCTGTCTGTGATTTGCATCACTGTCACCGCTTATTAATAAAAGATACATTTTTAATATACCTTTTATTTTGACGAAGATCGACGCTCTACCACTAAAAGTCAGTTAATACCTATTTAGAGATTCTAGCCTGTCGCTAGCCCCGCCAGTTGCAACCAATAGCCATTGTTCTCTTTGCTCGTCAGGGTCACGGGGTGTTCCCCATTGATATTACTGCGGAAGCGTTGTAGCCAGTCGAAAGTCCCCTCGGGTTGCGGACTAATACGCACAATATCGACCAGGCCATTCATACCCGGCAGCTGGTTTATCAGGTTATAACGTGTACCCGATTGCGTCTGAATACCATTAAGCACAAACACCTGCTGACCTTCCTGACTTTTCACTTCCCGGCCTTCCGGGTACTTTATGCAACATAGCTCGCACTGATCTTTCGGGCGGTTCTCCGAGCGGGCAGTAAAGCAGCGACCAGACCAGGCCAAGGGTATATGACCAAAGGAAAAAACTTCCACGTCAAAGCAGTCCCTCACGGTGTCGATAAGGTTGTGCTGTAACACGTCCTGCAGCCAGTCGCGGGAAAGTTCAAATGGAACCACCCAACGTGTCATACCCATATCAATTAAACGGCGCAGACTCTGGTGATTATAAATATTAATGGCCGGCCCTGCGGTAAAGTTCAACCCCTGCTCCTGCAGCACCCCAATAGCACTGACATCATTGGCTTCAACATCAAACTCGCCATTATCGCAATATTTACCCAGCTCCCGGAGCTCCGCAGGAGCTTCCAACAAGGTCATTGTCGACAGCGTTACTTTTTTCCCGGCTTCTCTTAGCATATGCGCTATCGCCAGATAGTCATCCAGCTTTAACTCACGACGCTTACTGCAGACGGTTTCACCAAGATACACGTGTTCAACATCCGACTCGGCAGCTTGCTGATAAAAATCAAAAACCTGTTGTTTCGGCCAAAAATACAGAATAGGTCCTAGAGAAAACTTCATATTGGTTACTTCCATTTCCGGTGGTACGCGCCCAGCGTCGTTTGACTGCCTTCAGAAAGTGAGGCCAGAACCGAATTCCAGTTATCTTCCACTTCAAAGGCGTCCGGGTCGGTCATAACGGCATCGATAGCCTGACGCCAGACTCTGGTAATTTGCGACACATAAGCCGGGCTGCGCTGCCGCCCTTCAATTTTTAACGAGGCAATGCCTTCTTTATACAGTTGCGGCAACAAGCTTAAGGTATTCAGGCTGGTCGGTTCTTCCAGTACGTTGTAAGTTTCGTCGTCAACCGAAAAACGCCCTTTGCATAAAGTGGGATAACCCGCTTTTTCGTTTTCATCAAAACGGTCGATAAGCACGCCGTTAAGCCGTGACTCCAGTTTATTGTCCTGTTCGTCCCACTCCACAAAAGCTGCAGGTGAACAGGCTCCAGCGGTATTAGGAGACTCGCCGGTTAAATAAGAGCTAAGATAACAACGCCCCTCCGCCATAATGCAGAGACTACCGAAAGCAAAGACTTCCAGCTCGACGTCAGTAGTGCGCGCCAGGGCTCTGACTTGCTGCATAGACAACACACGCGGCAAGACCACCCGCGACACGCCAAACTGCTGATAAAAACGGATGGCTCCGGCGTTCGTTGCAGAGGCCTGCACCGACAAGTGCCTTTCAACTTTGGGGTACCTTTCAGCGGCGTAAGCCAGAACCGCGAGGTCTGCAATAATCAATACATCAGCGCCGGCCAGAACAGCGTCATCGACCGCCTTTCGCCATTTTTCCCAACTGTTAGCGTGCGCAAAGGTATTAATGGCAACGTGCAGTTTACGACCATGCTTGTGCACATAGTCCGCTGCTTCTGCTAGCTTCATCTGATTTAAATTCAGACCAGCGAAATGACGTGCATTGGTTTCATCCTTTAACCCCACATAGACCGCATCGGCACCATTTTCTATAGCCGCTTTTAATGCAGGGATACTTCCGGCCGGACAAAGCAGTTCCATTTAAAACCTCTATTTAATATTTTGTAGCACCCTAATTATTAATTCATTATAGTGCTCACAACTTTTATTTTGTTATTGTAAACGGAGCAAAATATGAATACCACCAACTGGGTATCTTCTATACCTAATATAATTCGACCAATAAACAAATTAATTCCATCGAAATTTATTAACTTCGGGTCTGAAAAGTTATTAAACCTTTTATTTAAGGAAGAAGTTTCTTCAGGAGAGCTTAATTTTATTTCCGGGAAAATAATAGAGATAAAGGTCAAAGACATTGATTTATCTCTATTTTTGACGTTAAAAGGAAACCAACTAAAATCCCTTAAGAGCCCAGTTGAACCCGACGTACAGCTCTCAGCAGACGGTGACGCACTGCTTTTACTGATTTACGGAAAGGTTGACCCCGACACTTTATTCTTTAATCGGAAACTAATGGTAAAAGGCAATACCGAATTAGGGTTACATTTAAAAAACTTCTTAGACACCATTGAGGTAAATCAAAAGCTACCAAGGACCTTATATTTAATAGGAGACCGGTTTAGTGATTTTATTTATAAAGAAAAAGGTGAAACAATACAGACAAGTTAATTAAATAGTTTTTGACTGGGGTCAAGAGGTGGTTATGAGTACAGTTACCTGGGATAAAGAGTTAATAGAAAAATACAACATTAATGGACCTCGTTATACGTCTTATCCCACAGCGTTAATGCTTTCCGAACAATTTTCAGAAAGCCGCATAGAAACCGCGCTGAAAAATGCAAATGACGGACTGTGTCTGTATTTGCACTTACCTTTCTGCCACAAGCTTTGTTATTACTGTGGTTGCAATAAAGTGATTACCCGCCACCAGCATAAAGCAGATAAATATCTGGATTACCTCGCCCGCGAAATGGCGATGTACCAGCCTATGGTAAAGGACAAGAAGATCCGCCAGATTCATTTAGGCGGTGGCACCCCAACCTTTTTGACTGAACAGCAACTGACCCGCCTAATGGAACTGGTTCATCAGCATTTTACCTTCGCGGACAACCCTGAAGTCAGCATAGAGATTGACCCGCGCAGCTGCAGCGACGAAAAGCTTCGCCATTTACGCGAGTTAGGTTTTAATCGTGTCAGCTACGGGGTGCAGGACTTCGACAAGAAAGTTCAAATTGCGATCAATCGCGTGCAGGATATTGAGCTTATTGCACACCAGCTAAAACTCAGCAAAGAATTAGGCTTTGAGTCAATCAACTTAGACCTTATTTACGGCCTGCCTTACCAGCGTCCGGAAACCTTTAAGAAGTCTATTGAGCAAGTCATTGAAATGGATCCCGATCGCATCTCGGTATTTAGCTATGCGCATTTACCTCAACGTTTTGCCGGGCAGAAGAAAATACCGGAAGAGTCCATTCCGCAGCCGTCGGTTAAGCTGAGTTTGCTGGAACAAGCCATTACACAACTGAACGACGCCGGTTACCAATTTATCGGCATGGACCATTTTGCAAAAAAAGACGATGGCCTTGCCATAGCTCAGCGCGAAGGCCGCTTGCAGCGTAACTTCCAGGGCTACACCACCGACGGTCAGGACGCACTGCTCGGCTTAGGTGTTTCATCCATTAGCCAGGTGAACGGTGTGCTGTGGCAACACGAAAAAGAGCTTCCTGCCTACTACAAAATGATAGATAACGGACAAAAACCCATTATAAAAAGCATGGCGTTAAACGACGAAGATAAGCTGCGTGCCGCATTAATTTCTCAGGTTATTTGCCACTTTGAACTCGATATAGAAGCCTTTAAAGCACAATGGGATCTCGACGATTTTTGGGCTCATTTCGCCGAAGCCATACCACTACTAAAACCATTCATTGAAGACGGTCTAGTCGACGTCTCCGACAAAAAGCTCCGGGTCACCGACTTAGGTCGCCTCTGGGTTCGCAGCATCTGCGCCTGTTTCGACGAATACCTGGACCACGGCCAAAACCGCTACTCCAAAGTCGTTTAGCGGCTGGGGCGGTAACCCGGCCTCGGTTACGCTTGGAGAGCTGGTAAGAAAGACGCCGTAAACCCATCCCTGGGGGCTTGGGTGGCGCCATCCTTGGCGCCACACACTTTCTTACCAGCTATCCGGCGCGTGCCGCGACCGGGTTACCTCTATCAACGCCTTTCCCAGCCCGCCTTATCAGATTAATTAGGAGGTTGTATGAAAGATTGCCGCCGAGAGAGGCTTATCTATAAAGTTAAGCTGACAGGGAGGCAATTTGAACCAAACTACCCAAGCCCATTTGGCGGGCTTGAGTATCAGAAGTGATCTTATAATGTAGTAGTACTTTTAACTTTTTCTGCAGGGACAGTTTTTAAGTGTGCTAGCAAATCATCGATTTCCTCAGTGGAAAACCCTAACTTTACTGACATACCCAAACGATCATCCTGAGTTGGCAGTAAATTAAATTCATTTACTCCCATTAACCGTTCGAATAATACAAATTGTTTGTCGTTCGTTAAGTCAATCACCTCAACGGTTGTTCCTGTATTAATCACCCCTATTGGACCTTGAGCCGTACTTAGCCAGTCTATTGACCAAAAATAATGCTGTGTGTTCTTCGTTCCGAGCTTCGTATAAAGGGACTCATATTTAACCATTCCACTGCATTTATTCACATAGTCATTTTGGCGTCTGCAGTTGTACATGTGCTGCTCGTTTTTGCCTTCACGACTCACGTTCAACACTGTTGATTTGCCTGTTTCAAGATCAAAAAACAAATAGTCATCGTCTTCTGTCAGACCGAATGCGCCGGTTATTTCGCTGAAATCAAAAAGACCACCTTCATTGTCGGCTTCTTTTAGCTTCTCCAACAAAATAATATTAGTGGAACCGATATCTCCGCGTTGCATTGCAGCAGCAACATACCCCTTAGGGAGTCCGATAGGTCTAGCTTTGTCAGTAATAGGTACTTCAATAAGACCATTACTTCGCGGCATTATGAAACCGGTCGACGTCGGGATAACACGTTCTCCAGTAATAGTTTCCCCGGTCACTGTTTTCATCACCATGCGATCGCCACTTTTAGTAATTTTCGCAAACGTCAGTGGATCTTCATTTGACCCCACCCGCATAGTTTTTGCGACATACTCTTCATTACCTACTTCAATAATATATGAGAATTTACCCGATTCATTATCGAAACCAGCAAGTACCAGAGTACCTTCCATATCCAGGTATGATTGGCCATCGATAAACAGCTCCTTATTTTCGATGCTGAAGTTAGCTGATTTACCATTAGAAATAAGTTTTTCGTAGTTCTCGTTTAACTCGGAAGGACTAATAGTTTCTAACGTTACTGTTGGTTCAGCTTGCTTTGCCTGCTGCCGGTTTTTAACACCCGCAATACGCTGAATAAAAACATTCCTTGCTTTCATAACCGCCGCACGCTGCTCAGCAGTAGGTTCATACTTTGGAGCAGTAGATTTAGGGGTATTTAAACAGCCACTAAGAACGGCAGGAATTAAAAGGGGAAACAGATACTTCGATACGTTCACTATTACACTCTCAACATCATTGAAACAAAAAAACTGAATCATACACATACCGCGTTTTATTTCAATATGGTTTAATGGCACTAAAGTTGAATCTAGGAAACTTATAAAACAATAATAAAATGGCTAGGAGAGCTAAGATGAAAAAGCTTTTAGCGATGCTTGTACTCAGCGGTACCTTTCTAACAGGCTGCATCAACACAGTTGAACGTCCACCTCAATTACGCGTAACCAATGATGTTTACGAGTGGAATTATGATCGGAGCACAGCACTAAATATAATAGAAGGAGTTGTAGATGATCATAAAATGTTTGATGCCGAGCGTCCTAAAGGCAAAAGTTTTTCCCAAACCGCGGCTGGTCAAAACCTAAACGATGCACTTGGCCTTATGGTGTTTGGCATGCCAGGTCTATTTCTTAATGATAATAGCAGCCAATGGATTCGCCCCAGATATATTTGGCTAGAGGAAAAAACAACCCAGTTACCGCCCAAAACATATGACAACGTTATTAAGCTGTTTATCGATAAGTTAGATATATCATTAAGTCACGTTGATGGACTTAATATAAAATCATACACGATCAGTAACGTATACTATGACCACACCGACGCTACCTTGATATCCTTCGAAGGTGAGGTCTGCGAAAAATCGGGACGGGCTTTTGATTTATCAAAGGTGCCAAAAGAACGCACAAAAAAATTATGGATTGGTCCAAAGGCACAAAGCGGTTTAGCTTGCTCCGTATCTACTCACATCGGCAAGCTAAATATTATCAGAAAAGACGGTAAGGAATATTGGGCATATAATGTTCATCTAAACTTTGGTAATAAGCCAATTAGACATGCCCTTTTTGACAGTGCCCGTTACTTTGATGGCTATGCTGCGTTCCCGGCTGAGTTCACGGTATTAGATAATGGCGAGCCTAGCTTCCCAGTTATCTTTGAGGGTGAAAAAATCCATTACTTTATTACACCCGAGTTACCTTAAAAAACACCAATGTGAAAGGTAAATAAACTGTCACAGCAGGGAAAAAACGTCAGGACGTCGAGTGGTTGAGGTTCCCGGCTCAGAGAGTGTGTGGCGCCAAGGATGGCGCCACCCAAGCCCCCAGGGATGGGTTTACGGCGTCTCTCTGAGCGCAACAGTCCTTTCCCGAGAGAGCCTTTCCCCTTCCCCGCTAGCTGAGGAAGGTGGCTTGGTTTAGCCATAGGTGTAGCAGGATGCTGGCTGCGTAGCCTATGGCTATTACCGGTGTCCATTTCAGGTGCGACATAAAGGTGTAGTAACCTCTGGCTTGTCCCATTAAGGCGACGCCTGATGCGGAACCGATAGAGAGCAGGCTGCCGCCGGTACAACAGGCCAGGGTTATTAGCAGCCAGTGTCCGGTGGACATTTCAGGGTCCATGGACAGTACTGCGAACATCACAGGGATGTTATCCACAAGAGCGGAGACCACGCCTAGAATACTGTTTGCTATGGTTGGGTCTAAACCACCGTAAAGAGACTCGGACAGTAAACCTAAATAACCCATAAAGCCTAAACCGCCAACGCACAGCACAATGCCGTAGAAAAACAGCAAGGTGTCCCATTCGGCACGGGAAACCCGGCTGAATACGTCGAATGGCACGACACCACCAAGTTGTTGCAGGCGTTTTTGGTCGCCTTCGCGTTCTGCCATTGCTCGCTTGCGCGCCAGCGATCCCGGCAGGGTCATACGCAGGAAGTAACCGAAGAACTGTAAGTAGCCCAGCCCCATCATCATGCCGAGCACCGGCGGTAAATGCAGCCAAATGTGGCATGCAACGGCGGTTGCGACTGTTAACAAGAATAAGAACGTAATGCGCAGGGCTCCGCGCTTAAGCTCGACTTCGGTATGCAATGTTGTCGGACTTTTGTTCTCAATAAAGAAGCTCATGATAACTGCGGGTATTAAGTAGTTCACTAACGCGGGTACAAACAGCTGTAAGAACTCGGTAAATTCTACCTTGCCGGACTGCCACACCATAAGCGTGGTTATGTCCCCAAACGGGCTGAAGGCACCGGCGGCATTAACCGCTATAACAATACTGGAACAGCAAAGCGCGACGAACTTTTTATTGCCCTCGGCAACTTTCATGACCACAGCCGACATTAACAAAGCGGTAGTCAGGTTGTCCGCAATAGGCGAAATGAAAAACGCTAAAAAGCCGGTTATCCAGAAGAGCTTTCTATAGGTAAAGCCCTTTTTCATCAACCAGGCGCTGAGCGCATCGAACAAACGCCGCTCTTCCAGAGCATTAATGTAGGTCATTGCCACCAGCAAAAACAACATCAGCTCTGCGAATTTTAATAAGTTTTCCCGGAACGCCTCTTCCGCCAGAACGGCATTGTCGCCACTATAAACAAACCCTATGAGGATCCAGATAACCCCTGCCGCAACCAGCACAGGCTTGGATTTTCTCATGTGCAGTTTCTCTTCACCCATCACCAAAATATACGCAAGAATAAAAATGACGATGGCAGCGTAACCAACGGTCGATGAGGTGAGATCGATACGGTCAGCAGATGGTTCTGCAGCCAGCACTGATACCGAAAACAGCAGCGAAATGACGGTAAACAGTAGTTTTTTCATAGCGTTTTTTCAGTGCAGTTCAGAACCAAAATATAAACTGCACCAACTCTCCTTGTTGGTTGGTGGTTAAGAATGAAAGTGTTTGATTATTCCGGCAGGAATTTTCGCGCGGAGATTACCACAAAACTCGAATTCTGAGAGCTACAGAAAGAGGGAAAACTCATCCCTCTCTGTAATCATTTTGTGCCAGTTTAGCTTGCTCGGCGCAATACCCTATTCGATTGTGCCGCACCCACAGCTAGCTCGGCTGGCTGCTTGCGGTGATAATGACGCAAATGGTGCTCTTTTCGACGGCCTGCACTAAAAGCAGACACGCGTTTCAAGTAGCCAATAACCCGGGTGCCGTAGTCGATGTCCTCAGAGCCACAGCTGGAACATTCACCTAAGGTGCGTTTATCAATCTGCTCGCAGGCATTGCAGATAGTAATTTTGACGTTAATGCAGAAATAGTTACAGCCGGTTCTTGCCGCAATATTCAGTAACGACAAATACCCTGAGCTATTGAGCTTTTCATCCAGGTTTAAGTGCAGAGCCGAACCTCCGTCCAGGTATTCAATCAATTCTTTTCCGTGAAGAACCAGTTTATCCAGCGCATTGGCCTCTTCGTCTTCTACCGCATAAAAATAAGAGTTGTAGCAGTCACGGGTCACTTTATAGCCGTCAGCTCTGTCCCACTTAGCGTTTTTCACACCCAGGTTTTCTGCTGGCACAAACTCAGTGTTGAACATATAACCGTATTCTTTTTTCGCCGCTTTATTGGCGTCGTAAATCACTTTTAAATGGCTTTGTACAAAGTCTTTATAAGCCTGGTTGTTACCTGCAATGATTCCCTGCGATTCCGCCGCTTCAACCATGCCGTTAATGCCTATAGTCAGGAATTGCTTGTCCAGGGTAATAAAGCCCGCGTCGTACACGGTTAATAAGCCCGCTTCCTTGTATTCTTCCATCAGCTTTCGGTAAGCCACCTGATATTTGTGAATTTTGCTGACTTCTTCCTCTAAATCCCTGGCATCCTGCACCAAACGGTTCATGTTCATGGTAATGACATTAATAGAGCCTGTCGCGACACCACCGGCACCCAAAGTGTAGGAGAACGTATTGTCGCTAATTTCACTACGTAGCCGGCAACAGGACGCTAACGAGTCGGCATTGTCGGACAAGTAGACAAAGAAGGAATTACCGCTTGCCATTTCCCCGGCAATTTTTTCGGCAAACAGCTGATCTTTGCATTGTCCCTCGTCGGTTAACATGGCCACCGTCACCACCGGGAAGGTCAAAATCGTCTTTTCCCTTTCCTTATTAAACCAGTCCAGGAAGAAGTCCTGTAGCGCGCTCACCGAGCTCCACTCTGGTTTGCTAAAATCCGCAGGGAAAACAAACTCACCAAACATGCTGTCAAAGTAATGCTGATCGTAAATTGAGATGTTCCAGAACACACTCTGGTAGCCGCGTGCCGCCGCAGGCTGATTCAGCGCATACACCACGTGCTGCAGATGGTTTTCAATTTGGTGACGATGGGTATTTAAGTAGTCGTCGCCGTAGTCTTTGCGGGCAAAGTAATCAAAGTAAGTTAAGAACTCGACCGTGGCAACGGCTCCGGCAAACTGCGAGCTCACCGCAAAAACAAAGTTAACAAAGGTGCCGCAAAACGATTCCAGGTGCTTGGGTGCCTGAGATTCACCGCCCAGCTTGGTTAAGCCATCACGTAAGAACGGGTACATAGTGACCGAAACACAGTAAGGTTTAAGGCTGGTTTCGTCATGCACGTAAATTTCATGGTCTTCAATTTGACGAACGTATTCTTTTGCCAGCTCGTTACCAAAAAGCTCACTGATTTTATTGCTGACTTGCTTACGGTTAACCTGCACAAAAAAGTCTTTCATTAACTCGGCTTCAAGCGTTGCTATATTCTTTTGTGTGACATTGGCGTTGGCATCCATTTTCGAGCCATCGGCCGCGTTTTGAGCATGCAGATACTCGTGAATGAAATCGACTTTGCCAGTGACTTGTTCCTCGTTTAAGCGCAACATAATTATTCTCCTGTTTGAAACTTGCAGTTCAATAACTGCCGGGTCCGTAAATCATAAAAGCGTTGGTTGGTGGTTGGGCTTTCCAGCCCGCCCCGGGCAGCAATCCACGGCCCGGTTTTTAAGTAAGTCAGTTGTTCGCGAAGGGATATAGAGACGCTTTCATAGCCTGTATACAGGCAGGTCTCCAGCCTTTCGTTTCGTACTTGCTTTAATAGTTTCAGTAGTGCTGCGAGCTGCCATTCACCGCCAAGAAATAAAACACAGGTTATTAACCCACGGTATTTTTGCAGCTGCTGTGCCAGATGTTCCTGCGTTAAAGGCGACCCGCTTCCCACCGGCCAGCTATCCACACTGTGGCAGCCTTTACAGCCAACCGGACAGCCGGTAATGGTGTAGGCTAAGGCAACTTCTCCCGGCACTTCTTGCCAGACAACTTGCTCCGCACTGTAATGTAGGCTTGTAGGGGAAACTGGCATAAACCACCATATATTGTTATTAATTTAAAAATAATCACTACATATTGTGCTTCAGCATAGTTAAGTCTGTTTCGGGCGCATTGATCCCGCTCAAGATTTAAGCGAGAAGAAAGAAATGACAGGAGCCTTAAAGAGATACCCATTAAAGGGTAGAAATAACCTTTCGGGTATTTTTAACCATAAAAGTAAAAACAACCTAATAAACTTAAGTCATAAATACCCTTTTAAAATTAAATTCCTTATTTATCAATAAATTAAAATATGGCCTCAATATTGCAATTAGATGAATGCATAGCGAATTAATAAAAATTCTCTGCTCATAAATCTATGGAGTAACAATATGAAGCTGTTCAGCATCAAGGAGGTCAATTATGGCCGGTTATCGTAAGCTTTGGTGGACGTTAATTGCGGTTCTCGCAATTACCTTTGGACTTTTAGGGTATTTTGGAACGGAAGTTTACCGGGAAGCTCCGCCTATTCCGGATAAGTTCATGAGTACCAATGGCAAAGTCATTGCAACCGAAGAGTCTGTTTTAGACGGGCAAACCGCCTGGCAGTCTGTTGGTGGCATGCAACTGGGTTCAATTTGGGGGCACGGTGCTTATCAGGCGCCCGACTGGACAGCTGACTGGCTACACCGCGAACTTCTGGCCTGGCTGGACATTCGCGCCAACGAAGTCTTTGGTAAACCCTACGAACAGCTAGCGGGCTCGCAGCAAAACCAACTAGAGTACGAGCTAAAAGAAGAGTATCGGACCAATACTTACGATAAAGCTTCAGATACCGTTATTCTGAGCGAACGACGCATTCAGGCCATTGAGCAAACCGGCGAGTATTACTCAAAACTGTTTAGCGATGATCCGGAGCTACGCCCTACCCGCGTTAACTACGCCATGAAAGAAAATACGCTTCCTTCAGAAGCACGTCGTGCGGTAATGAACGACTTTTTCTTCTGGACAGCATGGGCCGCGTCGACAGAACGTTTTGACTCAGATATTACTTATACCAACAACTGGCCACATGAAACCTTGATAGATAACGTGCCTAGCGCGGAAAATATTATCTGGTCAATTGTCAGTGTTATTCTCTTAATTGCCGGTGTTGGCTTCTTAATCTGGGCATGGGCGTTTTTACGTCAACACGACGAAGAAGACCCTGTTGCTCCAGAGCATGACCCCATAGCCAAAATTAAGCTCACGCCGTCACAAAAAGCCTTAGGTAAATACCTGTTTATTGTGGTTGCGTTGTTCTCGCTACAAGTTTTACTGGGTGGCTTAACCGCACACTACACAGTCGAAGGACAGGAATTCTACGGCATTAATATTTCAGAGTGGTTCCCCTACTCACTAACCCGTACCTGGCACATTCAGGCCGCTATGTTCTGGATTGCCACCGGGTTCCTGGCTGCTGGTTTATTCCTTGCCCCAATTATTAATGGCGGTAAAGATCCTAAATATCAGAAACTGGGTGTCGATATCCTGTTCTGGGCACTGGTGTTAGTTGTTGCTGGTACCTTTATCGGTAACTGGTTAGCCATTGCGCAAATTATGCCGGAGCACCTTAACTTCTGGTTAGGTCACCAGGGCTACGAATACGTCGACTTAGGTCGCTTATGGCAAATTGGTAAGTTCCTCGGTATCGTTTTCTGGCTGGTACTGATGATGCGTTGTGTTGTCGGTGCATTCAAAGTCAAAGGCGATAAGAACTTACTGGCATTATTTACCGCTTCAGTTGTTGCCATTGGCCTATTCTATGGCGCTGGCTTCTTCTACGGCGAACGTACTCACATTTCTATCATGGAATATTGGCGCTGGTGGATTGTTCACCTGTGGGTAGAAGGTTTCTTCGAAGTGTTCGCAACGGCGTCACTGGCCTTCATTTTCCACAGCATGGGCTTAGTTTCCCGCCGCATGGCAACCGTGGCTGCGTTAGCATCTGCGTCACTGTTCATGCTGGGTGGTGTGCCAGGTACTTTCCACCACTTGTACTTTGCCGGCACAACCACGCCAGTTATGGCCGTGGGCGCTACTTTCTCAGCGTTAGAAGTGGTACCGCTTATCGTACTGGGCTACGAAGCCTGGGAAAACTACAGCCTGCAAAAACGCGCAACCTGGATGCAACGCATTAAGTGGCCATTACTATGCTTCGTTGCAGTTGCCTTCTGGAACATGCTTGGCGCAGGTGTACTCGGCTTTATGATCAACCCACCTATTTCGCTGTACTATGTGCAAGGCTTGAACACTACGCCAACTCACGCACACGCAGCTTTGTTTGGTGTATACGGCTTCCTGGCGCTTGGTTTCGTGCTGTTGATTCTGCGCTACATTCGCCCGAACCTGCAGTTCGATGAAAAACTGATGAAAATGGCGTTCTGGACCATGAACATTGGCTTAGCACTAATGCTCTTCACCAGCTTGTTGCCTGTCGGCTTCATTCAGTTTTACGCCGCTGCCAGCGAAGGCTTGTGGTATGCGCGCAGTGAAGCCTTTATGCAGCAGCCTCTATTACAGAACCTACGCTGGTTCCGTACCCTTGGCGACATGGTCTTCATCGTGGGTGCGTTAGGCATCAGCTGGCAAGTTGTAAAAGGCCTAAAACACAAATCTGATTAACCCTTAATAAACCAGGCTTCTGCAATCGTTGCAGAAGCCTGGCTTTTCTTTTGTGAGGCGTTTACTGGAGGACGTATGAGCCGCAAACCCGATACCAAAACCGCAATGTATCAATTACTCAATGTAATTCGTAAGCACATCCCTTTTGGCTTAAAAGAAGCGGATATGTGCCAGGGTATTTGTCGTGGCTGCTCTAAAAAAATGATGGAAATGCTGGATGCTGAAGTCAGCCAATGGCAGGCCGACCTGGACAACGAACTGGCAGAACCAACCTTAGCGGACTTAGTTTTTATGGAGAAGTTAGCGCGCCGAACCGAGAAAGTTCTTCACCGCAATAAACTGATGAATTAATCCGCACTTATTTGTTCCCCTCTTTCGAAATGCTATATCATGTACCGGAACTTTCACTCAGGACGTCGCCCGGAATGATACGCAACGCTTCTATAATTAATGTCTTCAGAGTATCGCTTGCGCTTATCGTAATTGTTGCCAGCGCCTCTTCTCTCTCTGCGTTCTGGCTTTTGGAAAAATCAGAGCAGGACGCGGAGTTGATTAACGTTGCGGGCTCACACCGAATGAAAGCCTATAAGTTTGCACTGCAGCTATCTAGCGGCAAGAAAGTTCAGGCCAGCGAAACGGCGCAGGAAATAGATACACTCTGGGAACAACCTCTACTTCATCGTCACTTCGTAAAAGCTGGCGGTAGCATTCAACAGCTGGCCAAAGACGCCAGAACCGAATGGCAGCGGGTACACTCAGAAATAGCAGAGCAGGATTTTGCTCGCTTTTCTCAGCAACAAAGTAACGCCATAGACAACTATGTGAATCAGCTGGACACTCTGGTTGGCCAGCTACAAGAGCATTCAGAAAGACGAATGGAGACGGTTCGTAGCTCGCTGGCTTTAGCCTCATTTTTTATCGTTGCCATATTTTTCTTTTTACTTACCGTGCTAAAACGGAAAATCAACCAACCGCTTCGACACCTGCTGGCGGTTTCCAAACGTTTGGGTCAGGGCGACTTTACCGCTAAGTCAAAAATCGATAACGAAGATGAAATAGGCCAGCTGTCCCGCACAATGAACAAAATGTCGGAAACCGTCAGCTACTTTTATGGTGGTCTTGAACGCCGGGTAGAGCAACAAACTCAGGAACTGTCGCGCAAAAACAAGGTGTTGTCCTTTCTGTACGATACCGCCCGCTCCATTATCGTGCACAGTTATGACTACAATAATTACCAGCAAGTTATCGAAAAGCTGTACGAAATTGGAGAAGTGGATGACATTGAGTTATGTCTGTTAACGGAAGAAGGCAATCGCCCGTTTTTGCAACTGCAACCGCGTCCCAATTCACACGAACCCTGTGAGGCCGGTGACTGCGCTACCTGCCTTAAAGCAGGCCCTGGTGCTTCGGTAATAGAAGACAAACTGGTTTATCGCTTTGTGCTAAAACGGGAAGATCAAAACTACGGTGTATTAATTGTTCGCTGCGAACAGGGACAGCCTCTGGCTACCTGGCAACAGCAATTGATGAGCTCTACAGCTGACCAGCTTGCCTTATCGCAAAGCCTGAAATCTGAGGAAGAGCAAGTGCGCCGGCTGGCACTAATGCACGAGCGTACCGTTATAGCCCGCGAGCTGCACGACTCACTGGCACAGGCTTTGTCCTACTTAAAAATTCAGGTTACGCGGCTACACAAAGGCATTGAAAAGAACGATCGCGCCACGATAGATGATGTCAGTAGCGAACTGAGAGAAGGCCTAAACTCAGCCTACCGACAGTTGCGGGAGTTGCTAACGACCTTCCGCTTAAAAGTGGATGGTTCAGGCCTTTACAGCGCATTGCAGACGACGGTTAAACAGTTAACCGAACAAAGTAATATGGTTGTCCATCTGGATTACCGTCTTAACAACATTCCGCTGGTACCTCATGAAGAAATCCATTTACTGCAAATTATTCGTGAAGCCAGTCAGAATGCGGTCAACCATAGTCAGGGGAGCGAAGTACACATTAGCCTATCGCAGCCCAGTGGACAGGACGTGGAACTTAAAATTACTGACGATGGCATCGGTTTACCTGAGAATGCGGAGAAGGTTAATCATTACGGGTTAGCCATTATGCAGGAACGCAGTCGTAATCTTGGTGGTGAAATAAAAATCTCAAGACTGGAAAGCGGCGGCACGGAAGTTTGCTTCACCTTTACACCGGACTATTTGCTGCAATAGTGAAAGACACCGTCCACACTCTTAAGGGTTATAGAACTGGCCGCGTCGGCGCAAATAGACAAAACCGTTTAACAAGAGCCCGATAACATAGAAAACAATGAAGTCGATATAAACGGTGTCCATGTTTTGCGACTGCAAAGCCCAGGCAAAGCGCAAGGGCAAATAAACCGCACCCAGCATAGCGATAGTGCCCGCCCAAATTAACACTCTGTGAGTATAAGTTCTGGGAAAGACTTTGGTCATACTGACAACGACTGAACCGTTCCCCAAGGCGCTGGTAAAAATCAGTCCCAGCATGCTGATGAAGAAAGGCTCAAAGTAGAGTTCAGTGGCACCATGTTGAGCAAAATACATGTAGCGGCCAGCCAAAGCCCCGAATATCATCATCAACAACAGACTCACTTGCGTTATCAGAGCGCCACCAAAAATAGTCGCCAGCCAACGTCCGAAAGGCCTGGCTAACAGAGCAATAAAAGGCCCCATCCAAACCAGAATTAAGGTGCTGTAACCAAACACAAATTCCAGCATCAGTGGCAATGCCATAGTAAAGCCAATAAAGCTACCAAACGTCATGTTGTACAGAATACTGCAATACCAAACGTGCCCATTGTGAGCCAGCAGCTTTCTTAAAGTGACTTTGGGTAATGACTGTTTGTGGTTTGACAATAAAGCAGCCGCGGCGCTCAAAATGGCTGTCAGGCCAAAAAGAATCGCCCAGACAAAACTGAAATTGTTTAGCAAAATAGTCTGGCCAGCCTCGATGCGAGCGAAAAAATGACCACTGCTGCGCTCGAGTATGAGAGCGGAATCTACCGCAGCTAACTGCCAGGTAGCCAGCAGAGGCACAACCAGCTGAGCTAAAAACAGAGAGAATATCATCATGCCGATAACCAGGCTCATGGACAACGGCAAGGGGATCATGACCTTTGACTGGCGGGTTAAGTCGAATGCAGGCGCAAACATCATGCAGCCCATGCCTGACCCCGCAGCTAAAGCAACCAATATAGGATAGCTCAGCTGCACAGCTGAAAATTGCACAAAACTGATAATACTCATTAGCAGCATAAGCGTGGCAATAACTGTAGGCATCCATCGTCCGAGGATATTGACTAGCAAAGTTCCTAACAACTTGGACACAGCACCGCTTGCCCCAGCAATAGCGACTAATGACAGCAACTGAACCGGGCTTAAGTTAAGGTTTGATTTTGCCAGTAATACAACGATAACGCTCCAGCTTGCCCAAAATGTGACACCAAGCAATAACACACTCAGCGTTAACCCACGGGAAAGCGCGCGAGAACCGAGGTAATCACGAACATCGCTCATTGTATTCGCTTGCGAAACTTTACCCATAACATTGCAATTCGTTGTCATATTCACAGAGTAAGGACTTTGCAACTATGAGGGTTTGGATACAACTCACATCAAGAGTTAGTTTTAGGTTTATTATGGAGTAAGCAGCTACCTCTTTCGGAGTAGAATTTTATTCAGAAGTGTAAGTAATGCTTGTCTGCGGTGAATTTGTGCACAAGCTATGTCAAACTAACCAGGTTAAATTTATAAGGGAGAACACTATGACAACCGAAGCGGCCAGCATTATGCTCGTGGATGATCATCCACTACTGCGTAAAGGATTAAAGCAGTTGATTGCGATGGAAGATGACATGACCGTTGTCGCAGAGGCCAGTAATGGCCCGGACGCCTTGCTGCTAGCAGTAGAGCACGACCCTGACTTAATCGTTCTGGATTTGAACATGCAGGGTATGGATGGCATAGAAGCTCTGAAGAGACTCCGCGACTCAGGAGTCACCTCGCGGATCATCATGTTAACAGTGAGTGATGCTGATGATGATGTGGTTGCGGCAATTACCAATGGTGCTGACGGTTACCTGCTAAAAGACATGGAACCCGAACTGCTGTTGGAACAGATTCATCGCGCCGTTACCGGCAAAATGGTTTTAAGCGAAGCCATTACCGAAATACTGGCGACCGCACTGCGCCAACCAACGCAGTCAACCACTTCTCAATTGAGTAACTTAACCAATCGCGAGCACGAGATTTTAAGCTTAATTGCCAAAGGCATGAGTAATAAAGTCATTGCCCGCGAACTGGATATTTCAGATGGCACAGTTAAAGTGCACGTAAAACACTTATTAAAGAAACTGGGGCTACGCTCCCGGGTTGAGGCCGCCGTATGGATGGTCAACCTACAGGGTAATAAAGCGCCTCAATAAGGACCGATAATAATCGCCCGTAATCGCGAGGGTAATCTGCCAACACCTACCCTCGCTACCTCTCCTTGATTTGCGTCAAGCTGCCAATTCCCTGATTCTGCTATTCTTCACCGTTAATTTGGTGATACAGGTGTTTTATGTCAGCCGCAGATTTCCGTCCTGAGTTACTTTGTCCCGCCGGTAGCCCTGAAGCTATGCGTATGGCTTTTGCTTACGGTGCAGATGCCGTTTATGCTGGCGAACCTCGCTATAGCCTGCGGGTACGCAATAACAGCTTTACCCTGGAAAACTTAGGCGAATGCATTAACGAAGCTCATAAGCAGGGAAAGCGTTTTTATGTTGTAGTCAATATTGCGCCGCACAACGCCAAGCTGGCCCGTTTTGTTGAACACATTTGCACCATTGTCGACATGAAGCCAGATGCCTTAATTGTGTCTGACCCCGGCGTGGTTATGTTGCTTCAACAGTACTTTCCCGACCAACCTCTACACTTATCGGTCCAGGCCAACACGGTCAACTGGGCTGCACTTCAGTTCTGGCAACAACAAGGCATTGAGCGAGTTATTTTGTCGCGCGAACTGGGACTCAAAGAAATTGCTGAAATGCGCAAGCAAGTTCCTGACATGGAAGTTGAAGTATTTGTACACGGCGCACTCTGCATGGCCTACTCCGGGCGCTGCCTGCTATCTGGTTATATGAACAAGCGCGACCCAAACCAAGGCGCCTGCACCAATGCCTGTCGCTGGGGGTATGAGGTGCATGAAGCAAAGGAAAACGCTGTGGGTCAATATGAACCGGTACTGCTTGGTGACCCGAAGCGTCCACAGGATTTAATGTTGCTGGATGAGGACATACACGGCTCCTACATCATGAACTCGAAGGATTTACGCGCGGTTGAATATGTAAAGGACTTAGTTGAGATGGGTGTGCATTCTTTAAAAATTGAAGGCCGCACTAAGTCAGACTATTACATTGCCAGAACAGCTCAGGTTTATCGGCGCGCAATTGACGACGCCGTGGCCGGTAAGCCTTTTAATAACGAGCTGCTTAGCGAACTGGAAAGTATGGCAAACCGTGGGTTTACCGCAGGTTTCTTACAACGCCATACGCCACAAGACTTGCAGAATTATGAACGCTCGCACAGCGAAGGCGAGCATATTCTGGTCGGGCAACTGGCAGCAGCAACCGCCGACAAAACCTTATATGAGGTTGAGGTGAAAAATGGCTTTTCTATTGGTGATGAACTGCTGCTGATGACACCCAAAGGTAATTATCCGTTTCAATTGGCACGCATGGAGTCGCTTAAAGACGAGGCCATGATCCGCGCGCCCGGTTCCGGTTATCAAGTGAAACTGCAGACACCGGTTAGCATCGAGAAGAACGATATTCCCTTTTGTTTTCTGATAAAAGAAGCAACCGTGAGGAAAGTAGCATGATTGTCATTAACGATGGCTGTATTAACTGCGATGTTTGCGAACCCGAATGCCCAACCGAAGCGATTTCAATGGGCGACAGCATTTACGAGATAAATCAGGATAAGTGCGTAGAGTGTGAAGGCTATTACGATACACCGAACTGCTACGCGGTATGTCCGGTAGAGGCTGTCGATATTCTACAAGATAAGGGGTAACTCTCATCTCTCTTTAGAGGTAGATAAATTTGCTGGAGGGTTTTGTATAGTGAACCAGATCAATAATTCAGCAGATGAGATGACTATGCGTACCCCAATTCAATGTAGCCAATGCAGCATGCAATCAATTTGCGTTCCCGCCGGTTTAGTGCCAACCGATGTCGAAATTCTTGATAAATGCAGCCGCGAACCGCACCTTTTTAACAAGCGTAATGTTGTTTTTAGTGAAGGGCAAAAACTCAATTCAGTTTTCGCAATAAAAAGCGGCTCGGTGAAGTGCTACACCATTGACAGCAATGGTAAGCAGCAAATTACCAGCTTTCATATGGTTGGCGACATTGTCGGTCTTGAGAGCTTAGCCAGCGGTTCAGCAGCTACATATTGTGAGACCATGGAAACCTCTATGCTGTGTGAAATTAGACTGAGCAAATTATTTGCGCAGGAACTTCCTAAAGTTGAAAGTAACCTTCTGCAGCTTATGAGTCGACGCTTAGCAAATTGCAGCAAACATTACTTAAACGTTGTTAATACCAGTGCTGAACAGAAAGTTGTGGCCTTTTTACTTTCAATAAGCACGCACATGCATCAACATGGATTGTCCCGCAGTGAGTACCGATTGCCAATGACACGCACGGATATTGCTAATTATCTGGGCCTGGCTGTTGAAACTGTCAGCCGTATTTTCACTGCCCTGAAAGAACAGCAGCTGATTAACACCGAGCAATCCATTCTCACTATTAATGACTTTACGGCTCTGGAAAGCCGAGTCGCTTAGTACTTTTTTCAGGAGGTTACATGTCATCCGCTGGTTTCAATTGGTCCGATCCGCTCAACTGGCAAAATGCTTTGTCAGATGAAGAAAAAATGATTCAGGAAAGCGCTCATCAGTACGCTCAGGAAAAGTTGATGCCTCGCGTACTGGAGGCCAACCGCAACGAGAACTTTGATCGCCAGATTATGAACGAACTGGGTGAGATGGGGCTACTCGGCGCGACCTTACCGGAAGAATATGGCGGCAGCGGTGTGAACCATGTTAGCTATGGCCTTATTGCGCGAGAAATTGAACGTGTCGACAGCGGCTACCGCAGTGCTATGAGTGTGCAATCCTCTTTGGTTATGCATCCTATTTACACCTTTGGTACCGAGGCTCAGCGCAAGAAATACTTACCTAAATTAGCCAGCGGTGAATGGGTTGGGTGTTTCGGCTTAACAGAACCCGATTCCGGCTCTGACCCGGCCAGTATGCGCACCACCGCCAAGCGCACTGACAAAGGTTATGTGCTGTCTGGCTCTAAAATGTGGATAACAAACTCGCCTATCGCCGATGTGTTTGTCGTCTGGGCAAAACTCGACGGCGAAATTCGCGGTTTTGTACTGGAAAAAGGCATGAAAGGCCTGAGCGCCCCCAAAATTGACGGTAAGTTCTCGCTACGTGCGTCTATTACCGGCGAAATTGTTATGGATGGCGTTGAGGTATCTGAAGACCACATTTTCCCGGAAGTTAAAGGCTTAAAAGGCCCGTTTAGTTGCCTGAATAAAGCGCGCTATGGCATTGCCTGGGGCTCGCTCGGCGCAGCAGAGTTCTGTTGGCATGCCGCACGCCAATATACGCTGGAGCGCAGCCAATTTGGTCGCCCGCTGGCGGCTAACCAGTTAATACAGAAAAAACTGGCGGACATGCAGACCGAAATTAGCTTGGGATTATTAGGCTGCCTGCAAGCTGGACGCGAGCTTGATAAGGGTACACTCAACCCAATAGCCATCTCATTAATTAAGCGTAACAGCTGTGGCAAGGCGCTGGATATTGCCCGCCAGGCGCGCGATATGCACGGCGGTAACGGCATTGCCGATGAGTACCACGTTATTCGCCATGTGATGAATTTAGAAGCGGTTAATACCTACGAAGGTACACACGATATTCACGCGTTAATTCTGGGTCGTTCACAGACCGACATTCCTGCGTTTTAGTAGCGAGGCTTACCATGCGTTGCGATATTGAGGGCTGGCAACAGGACTTTATTGAGCGACTGGCGCGGGCAGACTTGCCTGCGCCGCAATCGCGGCACTCAAATTTAAACGACTCAGATCTATTCGCACTTTTTCACAGCCAGGTTCTGAGCCGCTTCATTGATATCGAATCGCGTCGCCTGCAACGCCAGGGCAAAAGCTTTTATACCATTGGTAGCGCGGGACACGAAGCTAACGCCGCAATTGCAGCGGCTTTACGGGTAACCGATCCGGCTTTTCTGCACTATCGCAGCGGCGCATTCTTTCTACAGCGTGCCAAGCAGTTAGAAGGCTCGAACTCGCTATATGACCTCATGCTGTCGTTTTGCGCCTCCAGTGAAGATCCTATTTCAGGCGGTCGCCACAAGGTTTTAGGCAGCCTGGCACTGAATATACCACCGCAAACTTCAACCATTGCTTCGCACTTGCCCAAAGCCATGGGTACCGCCTACGCCATTGGACTCAGTAAACGCTTAAAGCAAGCTGGCCAGTGGCCGGATGATGCCATTGTGCTTTGTAACTTTGGCGACGCCTCAGCAAACCACTCCACAGCCGTAGGGGCACTTAACGCCACCGGCTGGAGCGCTTATCAGGGCATACCGATGCCTATTCTCTATGTGTGTGAAGACAACGGCATTGGTATTTCTACCTCGACTCCCAGAGGATGGACGGCTCATCAGCTTCAGAATTACCCAGCAATACGCTACTACTATGCAGACGGCGCTAATGTCAGTGAAACTTACGCAGTAGCCCGTCAGGCAGCTGAGTATATCAGGCGTACGCGAAAGCCCGCTATTTTACATTTGAAGACTCAGCGCTTCTTTGGTCATGCCGGTGCCGATGCAGAAGTTGCCTATCGCAGCAATGAATCGATAGAACAAAGTTTTGAAACTGACGTGCTTTTGCAAAGTGCAGCGCAAGTCATTGAGCGGGGTCTTTGCACCGGCATTCAACTCTCGGAAAAAGCACAATGCTGGTTACAGCGCATTCGTCGGGTGGGCACTGAAGCCTCTGCCCGACCCAGGCTCGAATGCGCAGAGTCGGTCATGGCTTCCATTGTGCCAAAAACTCTGGCCGACGATACTCAGCCGCTAACCAGCACCCAGCAACAGGCGGTATTTGCGTTTGATAAGCGCAACTTTAAGAAGCCTCAACCCTTAGGCAAAATGATTAACTGGGCATTGCACGAAATATTGGCGCGATACCAGAACACCGTGGTATTTGGTGAAGATGTTGGCAAAAAAGGTGGGGTATACCACGTGACTCACCACTTGTTCGATCACTTTGGCGCAAATCGTGTGGTGAATACCTTACTGGACGAGCAAAGCATTCTTGGCTTAGCCATGGGCATGGCGCAGCAAGGCTTTCTGCCCATACCAGAAATACAGTTCCTGGCTTATGTACATAATGCCGAAGACCAAATTCGGGGCGAAGCCGCAACTCTGCCCTTTTTCTCTAATGGTCAGTACCACAACGGTATGGTCATTCGTATTGCCGGTCTGGCCTACCAGAAAGGCTTTGGCGGACATTTTCACAATGACAATTCCTTCGCCGTATTTCGTGATATTCCGGGCGTTATTGTGATGTGTCCATCAAACGGACACGACGCCGTGCTCATGATGAGACAAGCGGTTCAGCTTGCTCACTGCCAAAAACGCTTAGTGATTTTTCTGGAGCCTATTGCGCTTTATATGACCCGCGACTTGCTCGCAGAGGGCGATAAAGGCTGGCTGCATGAGTTTCCTAAAGCGACCGCGCCGTTACCGGCTCTCGGCGAACCCTCCAGTTATGGTGAAGGCAATGAGCTGGTTATTATCACCTATGGCAACGGTTATTACTTAAGTCGGCAGGCGTGCAGCGAACTCGCGCTTGAAAAGCGAATCCGCATTCTTGATTTGCGCTATTTAGTCCCACTGGATATTGAGAAAATTGTGGCGGCCGTTGGCTCTGCGAAACACATTCTGGTTGTCGACGAATGCCGTAACCGCGGTTCGTTAAGTGAAGAGCTGGTAACCGCTCTGTACGAACATCGGCGTGACTGGCAGCGTGTTGACCGCATTACCGCCAAAGACAGTTTTATTCCTCTGGGTTCAGCCGCTTATAAAGTTCTGCCTGGAAAAGAAGACATTCTTCAGTATTTACAGGAGCATTTAGGCCAATGAAACAAACTGCCGTTATCGTCTGCCCCGGTCGTGGTGGTTACAACAAACCTGAATTAGGCTCTATTACTGAACGCCATTTGTCACAGCAAAGCCAGCTCATCAATCAATTAGATAAAACCCGCGAAAACGAAGGTTTTATTAGCGTTTCGGAACTCGACCAGAAAAGTAAGTTCGATCACCGTTTGCATTTAAAGCCGGAGAACTCTGCAGCCTTAATTTTTGCTGCCGGTTACGCCGACTTTAAAGCCGTTGACACCGAGCAGTATGACATAGTGGCAGTGACCGGAAACTCTATGGGCTGGTATACCGCTCTGGCCTGTGCCGGTGTGTGGCAGCCGGAAAACGCAATGTCTATTGTCACCGACATGGCAAAGCGAACTGCCGCAGCCGACGGTGCGCAGCTTATTTACCCAATTATGAACGAGCAGTGGCAACCGGACAAAGCTCGTGAAAAGGCCGTCAGTCAACTGGTAGAACAACACGCCGGAGAGCTGTTTTTATCCATTCGTTACGGCGGCTATGTTCTGCTGGCGGGTACACAGAATGCGGTAACCACTGCCAGTAAAGCACTAGAGCCTGTTGATAACCGCTTTCCTATGATCTTACCCGGCCATGCGGCATTCCATTCACCGTTAATGAAAGAGGCGTCAGATCAGGCTCTTTCCGTGTGGGACAGCAGCCATTTCAGACAACCCGAACTGCCACTCATAGACGGCCGAGGTGTTATTTGGGAGCCGCCCGGCTGCCATTTGGATGCCCTGCAACGCTATACTTTTGGGCACCAGGTGACCGAGTATTACGACTACACCAAAGCCATTACAGTTGCCTTAAGAGAGTTCGCACCGGATAAATTATTACTGCTGGGGCCTGGCAACAGCCTGGGTGGCGCCACTGGACAGAGCCTGGTGGCAGCCAACTGGCGAAACCTTTCCAGTAAAGATGACTTTACCCAGCGACAAGAAAGTGAAGAAGCCCCGGTTATTAGCCTGGGGCTATAAATTCCCTAGTGAATACCTTTGCTGTTGAGATGTCCTTTATAAGCCATATCGCTTTTCATAATGTGGTTCATGAGCCAGGCTTTTACGAACTCCAATAGCTCATCAATCACGTCTTCGTGGCTATCAACCCGGTGTTTGAAGCGCATCACATCCTGCACTAAGTCGCGGTGCTTAAGCTTGTGGTTTTCTAAGTCAGGATAGCCGTTACGCTCCATTAGCAACTCTTCGTAGTTAAAGTGCGTAGCCGTGTAGTTAATTAACGAGTCCACCAGACGCTGTAACGCATGCTGATCACCATCGCGAAGCTTCAGGCGATACAGCTCATTAGCAATGTAAATTAGGCGCTGGTGCTGACGGTTAATTTCTTCAATGCCCACATCCAGCTTCGGCGACCATTCAATGAGTACGTCTTGTTCTGAAAGACGTCGCTCTATCACGTCTTTTTCAATGTAATAGCGGTCGCCCAGAGACTTAATTTCGCCGCCTAAAGTCGTTAATTGAGCTGAGCTTTCTAACGCTTCTTGCGAGCGTTCATCAACAATTCGTGCACTTTCAGAAAGTGAATTAATGTTTTCCTGAATATTTATGGTTACCGCAGACTGCTCTTCCGTTGTGGAGGCTATCTGAATATTCAGGTCGTTAATGACACCAACATTTTCGACAATGTCGGATAATGAACTTGCAGCCCGGTTCGCTTGTTCAACATTTTCGCCCGCCAGGGTTTTATTGCGCTCCATGGTTTGCACTGCATTGTTTGTGTTGGTCTCCAGCCGACCAATGACACTTTGTATTTCGCCAGTGGAAGCCTGTACCCGTTGTGCTAACTGTCTGACTTCATCAGCTACAACCGCAAAGCCCCGACCGGACTCACCGGCTCTGGCGGCTTCAATAGCAGCATTCAGCGCCAGCAAATTAGTCTGGTCGGCAATGTCATTAATGGTCAGTAATATTTTCGAGATAGACTGGCTATCTTCAGATAATGTTTTTATAACACGCTGAGATTCGGACACTTCTTGCTCAAGTCTCTGAATGGCAGTCACCATGGTATGAACAACCTGCTGCCCATTTTTGGCGGATATCAAGGTGTTATCAGCTTCTGTTGCGGCTTTCTGAGTTGACTCTGACACTTCACTTATCGCCGACGTCATTTGCTCGACTGCCGCAGCTGCGCTTTGCATTTGCGAAGCCTGAGCTCTTGCCCGTTCGGCCAGCTCTTTAATTGCCTGATAATTACCGTTACCCAGCCTGTCCATGCCGTCGCTCGACTTGCGTATAGCATCCACTGAGTAACTGGTCTCAATAGCGACCGAGTTCAGGTAATGAGTTATTTTCGACAGCTCATCATGCCCCTCTGTCGAGCTCAAACTATTTAGGTCGCCATTTGCCAGCTGTTTGGCCATTTTAATATTGGCAGACACCGCCCGGTAAATTCCTAAATATAAGCTGGTAAATAACAGTAACTGCAATAACAACACCCCGACAATCAAAGCCGCGTTGGTCCAAATCACCGTATCTAATTTTGTCAGGCGCTGTTCAAGTCTCGAGTGATAAGCCGGAATAACGCTGTCGTAAAAAGCAAATAACGCCCCTGTCGCGGCAGTTCCTTCACGGAAGAAGTCACTGGCCGACATATTGCGTTCCATTAGTTTGCTAGAAGCAGTTTCGCTAAATAATCTTAACTGCTGTTCGGCTGCCTTAGCCTGCATCAACAAGCCCTGGTCGTTAACTTCTTCGGATAAACTCTCGACAACGTCCACAAAGTCGGAAACCTGGTTTTCCAGCACGTAGCTTAAAATGGTGACATCCTGCTGTAGTTCGGGGCTTTCCTTTCCGCTTAACCATTGAGCTCCCAACCCCCTTAAGCGACCTCCCTGCTCAACTAACTGCGGCAGTTCTTCAACAGAAAGACGTGCTAAGAACAAGCTAGGCAAATCATTTTCCAACAGTTGTTGGGAGTTTTTGCCAAGCAGCTTTAACGCACTTTGGACCTTTTCCAAAAGCTCAGTATGCTGATGAAAAGTGTCCGTTGAACCGCTTAAGCCCTGCCATTTACGGCGCAGCTCCAGCAATAATGATTCTGGCAGCAAATGACTTTGGCCTGGTTTACTTTGGAGGTCATCCAGAGCACTAAAATGACGATTAATGGCTTGCACTGAACGGTTTATTTCACTGGAAAACTCTCGTTTTTGAGCTTCACTCCCAGTCATTCCCCGGTGCATGGCGATATGCTCTAAAAGCCCTCTTAATTCTGGCCAGTATTGAGCGGCTTCATGCTTTTGTTCAACCTGATGGCTTTTTTCCAGTGAGTCATTAACCATCAACGAACTCAATACAATAACCGGAATAAAGAGTAAAAAACCAATTAAGCTAAATTTTCGTCTAAAACTCAGTAAATTAAATAACTTTTGGACAGGGCGAGTTAACCAATCGAGCCACTTCATAACCACTCCACTACAGGCAGAATCTACAACCACAAACGGCTTATTCTGCTCATTCATCGGCATTAGTCACACATAATACAGTGTTGTTGGTTGCCAAGTGGCTTTTGCTTGATCGTGATCAATAAACCAGTAAACTTTCTAAAGTCATCTTGGTCATTTCGTTAAAAGCGGTCTGTCTTTCATTAGCCGACAAGCCATTGCCCGTTCTTATTTCATCAGAAACCGTCATAACGGCTAAAGCCTGTTTCTTATGAATCGCGGCTACCGCATAAAGAGCCGCTGCCTCCATATCTAGCGCCAGAACATTCATGGCTTCCAGCCGAGACTCCAGTTTTTTGTCCGGATGGTAGAAACTGTCAGTAGAAAATACATTGCCAACAGCTACACGCTGGTTCTTCTTCTGACAATAACCGACGAACTCACTTAACAATTTGTAATCTGCAATTGCTGCAAAGTCATAACCGCCAAACAGCTTTTGGTTCATTGAAGAGTCAGTACAGGCTCCCTGGGCAACGACCAGATCACGCAAATTAAGGTTTGCTGATACGGCACCGCAAGTGCCTACCCGCACTAAGCGCTCAACACCGAAATACTGAAACAGTTCCTGTGCATACAGCGCGCAGGAGGGCATCCCCATCCCGGATCCCATCACCGACACGGGTGTACCGCGAAATTGCCCGGTAAATGCCAGCATATTTCGGGTATCACTTATGAGTTCTGCACTGTCCAGATGTGTTTCAGCAATATGTCTTGCCCTTAACGGGTCACCAGGAAACAAGCAAAGTTCAGCAAAATCACCGGCTTTTGCCGAAATGTGTGGTGTGGTCATAGAAGTCGCCTTGTTATTTTTTCATCAAGATAGATGACAACTCAGAAATAATCGACTATATTTCGAATTATTCTAAATTAGATTATCAAGAAATAATATGATCGATGTTATTATGAAATTAGCAACAGGCTATCGCAGAAGCGTCGTTTGGACGTTGACGCTGATCACTATTGCTGCCGCTGCGTTCATCCCGTCTATTACCATTGATACCGATCCGGAGAACATGCTGCCGGATGACAACCCGCAGCGAGTTTTCCATAATGAGGTAAAAGAAACCTTCGCTATGCATGACATGATTGTCGTTGGCGTAGTGAATAAGAACACCGTCTACAACCAAAAGACTTTAACCGACCTGCATACCATGTCGAATTACGCGGAGTCACTGGACGGAGTTATCAGTGACGACCTGATGTCACTGGCGAATGTCGATAATATTACTCAGGAAGAGCCCGGCACCATTCGTTTTGAATGGATGATGAAACAACCGCCAGAAAGTAACGCGGAAGCGCAATACATCCAGAAACAAGTAAAAGACCTGCCATTGCTTTATAACACCATTGTGTCCGGCGACGACAAGTCTGCCGCTATTTATGTACCCATTGAGAGCAAAGACCAGAGCTATGCTCTGGCGGAGCAACTGCGTGAAAAAATTACCACTTTGGAAACCAGTGATGACTGGCACATTACCGGTTTACCCGTTGCTGAAGACCAGTTTGGCTATGAAATGTTTGTACAAATGGGCATTTCAGCGCCGCTAGCAGCAGCGGTAATTTTCGCTCTGCTTTGGTTTTTCTTCCGCAATGTGCGTTTCATAAGTGCAGCAATGATAGTCGCCATGTCGACAGTGCTTATTACCATGGGAACACTCATTGCTCTGGGGTTTACCGTACACATTATGTCGTCGATGATCGCTATTTTCCTGATGCCTATTGCGGTAGTCGACTCAGTGCACATTATGTCCGAGTTTTCGGACCGATACCGTGAAAAAGGTAATGCAAAAGACACCATAAAAGACGTGCTGAGGCACCTGTTTACACCCATGCTATTTACCTCAATAACCTCGTCTATTGGCTTTTACTCGCTGATGCTAACGCCAATTCCACCGGTGCAGGTGTTCGGCGCTTTCGTTGGCTCCGGAATTCTTTTGGCCTTCTTAATTACGGTGCTTTTCGTGCCTGCCTATATTTGCGCACTGAAACCATCAACGCTGGAAAGCTTTACTCAAGTGACTCATGACGAGCATAAACAAGGTTGGTTGCAAAAAATGGGGGCTACCGCGGCTAGCCACGCCAAATTGTGGATAGCCTTTTTCCTGGCCGTTCTGGCTTTTGCCTGGTTCGGTATTCAGCAAATAAACATTAACGACAACCCGGTGCGTTGGTTTAAACCTGACCACGAGGTTCGTATTGCTGACGAAGTATTAAACGACCACTTTGCCGGGACGTACAACGCGTATGTAGTGTTTGAAAACACCTTAGATGCCACCGAAAAAGCGCGGTCAGCAGTTCGTAATGCCTTGGGTAACGATGCTCTGTCTGAAGAATCGCGCGATGCTTTAAGCGCTCTGCTTGAGCAAGAGCAAGTGAACTTTAACCAGTGGATTATCGCTATTGATGATCTGCTCTTCAGCGTTGGTTCCGACCAATTAGAGCCGTTAGAGCGCTTAATGACAGAGCTCGAACAGCTGAATAGCGCCAGCAAAGCATTCCAAAGCCCGGAGTTACTGGCTTACATGAGCGAGATGCAAGCGTACTTGCAAACGACAGGCTTGGTGGGCAAATCCAACAGCCTGTCCGACGTGGTCAAGACGGTTAACCGTGAATTACGCTCGGGCGAAGAAAAAGACTACGAATTGCCGGACAATGCCAACGGCGTTGCGCAAACCCTGTTGCAGTATCAGTCATCGCACCGTCCTCAGGACCTCTGGCACTTTGTTACGCCGGACTACAAACGCAGCTTAATGTGGTTGCAGCTGACCAGCGGTGACAACCAGCACGTAACCCAGGTCGTCAAAGCTGTTGATAGCTATATTCAGGATAATCCTCTGCCTGCAAACATTGAAATGGACTGGGCCGGCAAAGCTTACCTGAACGTGGTTTGGCAGGAAGCCATGGTCGAAGGCATGCTCGACAGCTTAATCAGCGCCTTTGTGGTGGTGTTTATTATGATGGTGCTGCTGTTCCGCTCAGTGGTCTTCGGTGTACTGGCCATGTTACCGCTGAGTCTGACCATTGCCTTTATTTACGGACTTATCGGCTGGGTCGGTAAAGACTACGACATGCCCATTGCCGTGCTGTCATCGCTGACGCTTGGACTGTCGGTGGACTTTGCTATTCACTTCATTGAACGCACCCGCGCTACATTCAGGCAAACCGGAAACTGGAAAGACACTCTGGTAGTTATGTTTGATGAGCCCGCGCGAGCCATTTCCCGCAATGCCATTGTCATTGCCATTGGCTTTACGCCACTGCTGTTCGCACCTTTAGTGCCCTACATTACGGTTGGCGTGTTTTTAGCCAGTATTATGGCTATATCAGCCATAGTGACACTTATTATGCTTCCGGCGGTAATGACTGCCTTTAACCGCCTGATATTCCGTGGAGGTCAATCATGAAAACCCTATTGTTAACCGCTTTATCCGCCGCCGTTTTATTTGTTAGCAGCCAGGCCATTGGTGCTGAAAAAAGCGCGCGTGAAATTGTCGAGCAAGCCGAGTTAAATGCCTATTACTCTGGTGATGACGGCCGCAGCGCAGCGCGAATGATCATCATTGATAATCAGAGCCGCGAACAAATGCGTCAATTCACCATTTTGCGCAAAGACCAGGAGGACGGTGGAGTTCAGGACATGATGATATTCTTCTCACGCCCTGCCGATGTGCGTGACACTGTGTTTCGTGTCGTTAAACGAGTCAACGACGACGATGACCGCTGGCTTTATTTGCCTGATCTGGATTTAGTTAAACGCATATCAGCAGGCGACAAGCGTACGTCTTTTGTCGGTTCACACTTTTTCTATGAAGACGTTTCCGGTCGCGATACCGCTTTAGACAGCTATGAAATTCTGTCGGAGGACGATGAAAAGTACGTGCTAAAAGGCACACCTAAAGACCCTGACAAGGTTGAGTTTAGCTACTACAAAGTGGTCATTGATAAAGAGTACATGCTGCCAGTAGAAAGCACCTTCTATAACGACAGCGGCGAAGCTTATCGCAAAATGGAAGTACTAGAAATTGAAACGGTTCAAGGCTACCCAACAGTGACTCATTCACGAATATCGGATCTTGGAAATGGCGGTAAAACCGAAATGCAATTCCGCTTTATGCAATACGACATTGGCTTACCGGACAGTATTTTCAGTGAGCGCAGCTTACGTAACCCTCCGGCAGAATGGTTACAACTGAGAGACTAATTATGCCATACCGGAAAATTTTAGCGTTTACTGTTCTTTTCACTTTGGCTCAGGCCGCATCGGCACAGGACTCCTGGGGGGATGACGAATGGGAAAGTGACTGGGGAACGGAACAAGACCAGGGTATTGATGTCTATGGTTATGTTGAGGCGGCAATAGGCGGACGATTTGAATCCTCCCCCTATCACAAGCGTCTGTCTATTGCTGAGCCTCGACTACAGTTGGGTTTTGACGAACGCTGGCAAGATATTGCCTGGACAGCAAAAGCCGACGGCTGGTACGACGGCTTTGATGAAACCTGGCACGGTCAAATTCGCGAACTTAATGCTCAGTTTACGGTTTTCGATAACACCGATATAAAAGTTGGCCGTCAGGTACTCACCTGGGGCACCGGCGACTACTTATTCCTTAACGATCTGTTCCCTAAAGACTGGCAGTCCTTCTTTGTCGGACGTGACCAGGAATACTTGAAGGCGCCATCTGACGCACTGCGTATCACCAGCTACTTCGACTGGTTCAATCTCGACTTTGTCTGGTCTCCTGAGTTTGACCCCGACAATTACATTCGCGGTGAACGCATTTCTTATTTTAATCCGCTAACCCAGCAGTTAACCGGCGACGATCCGTCCATTCAGTTTGTTGAGCCCACGCGCGATGAGTACGCTTTGCGCTTGTTCCGTAATCACGAAGGTGTGGAATACGCCGTCTATGGTTACGACGGCTTTACCAAAAGCCCGGAGGCAGTGACTGACAACTTCCAACCCACCTTCGGCCGCTTAACTGTGGTTGGCGCCTCCGTTAGGATGCCTCTGGGACCAGGACTGGTGAATACCGAAGTCGCCAATTACAACCGTCATGATGCAGAAGATCATTGGCGCGCACTGGTTGGTTACGAGCAAGAATTATGGACGCGCTTTACCGGCGGCTTTCAGGCTTACGTAGAGAAAGGCGACAACCAAACACGCACCGTATTCACCACCCGTCTAACCTGGCGCGACGAGCGTGATGATCTGAATCTGTCGTTGTTTGCTTTTGTATCACCGAATCAAAGCGACGGCTATTTACGGCCGACTTTTGACTACCGCATTGACGATAACTGGTCATTAAGCGGCGGCTTCAACCTATTTTTCCGCGAACGTCCAGAGACCTTTTTTGGCCAGTTCACCGAAAACAACAACGCGTATCTGCGTATGCGGTATGCGTTTTAATAGAAAAACTAAGGAGTTCGATAATGAGTGTAGAAAGAGCTATAACCGCATTTGCAGGCTTTATGGTATTGTTATCGGTAGCTTTGACTTATTGGGTTCACCCCAACTGGGTATGGCTGACCGTATTTATTGGCGCCAATCTATTTCAACAATCTTTCACGGGTTTTTGTCCGGCAGGCATTTTTATGAAAAAAGCGTTAGGATTAAAAACAGAGCGTGAGTTAGAAAAATCAGGAAAATAACGACACCATGAGTGCAACTGAATCACAAGAGATGCATCAGGAAGAGGCGCAGAATGCAGCAAGCTTTCTGCGCTCTTTAGGTAACCCCCACCGTTTACAAATTTTATGCCGACTGGCTTTAGGTGAACAAAGTGTGGGTCAACTTCATCAGTTTTTTGACTTAAGCCCGTCAGCTTTTTCACAACATCTTGCGGTATTGCGTCAGCAGCAATTGGTCAGCATTCGTAAAGAGTCGCAAACCGTGTACTACTCCATAAAAGACCCGGATACCGAAGCTTTTATGACGTTATTGAAAGATAAATTCTGCCCTTCGCTTTAAGTGGTACTACTAAAGGGATGCTACCTTTTGTCGCATCCTAACCACCTAAAAAATAGAGAATAATAGCGACATTACCTTATTAAAGGACAATGTCGTATGAAAGCTATTTATCCTCTGGCAACTTGCTTACTCTTGCCAATTATCAGTTACGCTAACGAAACCACCGATATTCAGGAAAGAATTGTCATTATTGGCGAATCGATGCAGTCGCCCAGTGAATGGGTAGTCGATTCGAAACAACCCAGACAACCGCTGCCTGCTCACGATGCCGGTGATTTTTTAAAAAGCCTTGCTGGATTTAGTGCAACCCGCAAAGGCGGAGCCTCTGCTGACCCTTTATTCCGCGGCATGGGAGCAGGCAGACTGACCATAGTTAATGACGGGCAAATGCTGCAGGGTGGGTGTAGCAGCCGCATGGATCCGCCAACGGCGTACATAACCCCACAAAGTTATGACAGCGTGACGATTGTTAAGGGCCCACAAACCGTATTGTTCGCCGGTTCAGCAGCATCTATCCATTTTGAGCGAGAAGCAACATTCTTTGAAGTACCCGAGTTTACCGGTTACTTAAATGCCACCACAGCGCAGTACGGCCGCCTGAATACCACCGCTGATTTAACCTGGGGAGCGCAACCAGGCTATGTACGCGTGAACGCATCTGCCGCAACCGCCGATGACTACGAAGATGGCTCGGGTAATAGCATTAACAGCCAGTATGAACGCTGGAGTGGCGATGTTGACCTTGCCTGGACACCCTCACGGCAGCATCGTCTGATACTCAAGCTTGGCGTTAGCGATGGCGAGGCAGCCTACGCCGATCGCAGTATGGATGGGGTGCTCTTTGACCGTAAAAGCGTCGCGCTGAATTACCAATGGCAACCTGAGAACCGTTCGCTCGAAGAACTTTCTGTTAATACCTATTTCAATACCATTGACCACGTTATGGACAACTATTCTCTGCGCGAGTTTACCCCGTCGATGATGATGCCCAACCCAACCGCCAGTAACCCGGATAGATATTCCCGTGGTTTTAAAATTGCCTCCGAATGGCAGTTAACCCCTTCCGGGCAACTCAAAACTGGGCTTGAACATAATGAGTCGGCTCACCGTAACCGTTCCAGCAAAGATCAGTTGAACCAACCATTTGAAAGCCTTAACCGGGTTGATGACGCTTTTATTGAGCAAGATGGCATTTATGCAGAATACCGCCACTCTATAGATCAAGAATGGCAGTTAGTCAGCGGTTATCGGCTTGATCACTGGAAAATGACAGACAAGCGCACCGACATTCAACCTATGTCAGCTCCGGCTCAATCCAACCCCACGGCGAATGAAACACGCAGTGAGAACCTTCATAGCGGGTTTCTTCGTATAGAAAAACAGCTTAAAAATGGTTATTGGTATGCGGGTTGGGGTCAGGCGGAGCGGTTCCCGGACTACTGGGAGGCCATTGGTAACAGCCGCCAGTCACCAACGTCAGAATCGGCTTTTTACACCGACGCAGAGACCAACCAACAATGGGATATTGGTCTCGATATAAACACCGATAAATGGCGACTGGACGCGTCCATTTTCTACAGTCGGGTCGATGACTTTATTCTTTTGCAAAAAGGCATGATGATGCAGCCGGATACCGTCCGTAATATTAATGCCCGAACCTGGGGCGGGGAAACAACCTTAAGTTACCAACTGACCCAAGCCTGGTCGGTGTCATCAGCACTGGCCATAACCCGCGGAAGTAATAAAACCGATGATAACTATCTGCCGCAGCAACCTGCTGATGAACTGCGTATTGCCACTGATTACCGCCACAACGCACTGACTTACTCTTTGCTCTGGCGCCTGGTGGATAAACAAGAGCGCACAGCAGTGAATCAGGGCAATGTCATTGGCTATGATATCGGTAATAGCCCGGGTTATGGTGTTTTATCGGCAAATATCGACTGGAAAATTGATCCAAAGTGGCAGCTAAGTTTAGGAGTCGATAATATACTGGATAAAACCTATGCAGAGCACTTGAGTCGCTCCGCCGCCAGCATTTCCGGATACCAGCAAATTGACAAAGTTAATGAGCCGGGTCGTACTGTCTGGCTGCAGACCAACTACCACTTTTAAGCCCGATGCTGACATTACTGACCTATAAATTTATTACTCATAGAGCCTGGCCATTGTGCTTAGCCTTATGTCTGGACATAGTACTGGGCAACCTCTGGGTTGCCTTTAATGGTGGTATCAGTAATCCGTTCACTTCGTTATTACTGATATTTATCGTCATCGCGTTTTTATTGTTACCACCAACTTTTGCTTTGATTGTGGTGTTGATAAGCATTCTGGGGCAGGTTGCGCAAATAGGCTTACCTTCACTTTTGCCCGGACAGCAAAGTCACACCGCCCATGCCTTAAGCGACGAGATGCTGAAACACGCCATGGGTATGGTCAGCGGTTTTGTGATTGCAGCGGCTATTATTGCTTTATCAATGTACTACCTAAAGCGGCAATGGTTTCAGTCAGAAAAAGCATTACAGAATGCACGTGAACGCCAGCTGCGCGACGAACAGCTTTTGACCATAGGTGCAGCCGCAGCTCAGTTAACTCATGACGTTGCCACTCCTGTGCAGTCGTTACGGTTACTCAACGAAGAACTTCAGGAATGCGATATTGAGCTGTCACTAAAACAAGAGTTTAGTGAGCACCTGGGCAAAGTTGAAGCAAGCCTTGAACAATGGCGGGACGCAGCTGAGGACGTGCGCACCAGGCGCCAGCACAATTACACTATCGGGGAAATTATTACTCAGTTACGTCAGCTTCTGCGAATTGCCCGACCCGATGCTCAGGTCAACTGGCAATGCCCCGAACGCTTTAAAACCGCCATTATTAGCGCCGACCGCACCCTGTTCCCAGCTATCGCTAACCTGGTCATTAATGCTATTAGCGCTGGCGAGCGCAGTCATCAGTTGGTCGTATCCGTGCAACTCAACCTGACGTTAGTTGATGCGAATCCTCAGCTCACCATCCACATTCTCGATAATGGTGATGGGTTAAGCCAGGCGCAACAACGAAAAATAGGCAAATCAATGACCTTAAGTGAAAATGGTATGGGTATTGGCGCGGTTATCAGCCATGCCACACTTGAACGGCTTGGTGGTCAGGTCAGCTGGCAATCCACTTCCGAGGGCACGCTCACGTTGGTTCTTTTACCGGTAACAGCCTATGAATAAATTCCGGCTGCTTATTATTGATGACGATGAGGGTTTCTGCGGCATTTTGCAACGGCGTCTGGAGCATCATGGTGTTTTGGTGCAAATGGCACACTCGGGTCATCAGGCACTAGCGCTAGAAGGTCATTTTGACGGTATTCTGCTGGATATGATGCTGGGCGACGACAATGGATTGGCACTTATTCAACCACTCAAAGAACGCTACTCTCCCTGTCACTTAGTGGTACTAACCGGCTACGCGAGTATTGCAACAACCGTAGAGGCGATGAAGCGCGGCGCAACGGACTACCTAACGAAACCCGTGGGTACCAGTGAATTACTACGTCGCTTTACTAATGAGAAACTGGAGTTAGAAGACGCTTCGGTAAACCGTTTAACGCCAACTCAAATTGAGTGGGAGCATATTCAAAGAGTGCTTACCGATAATCAGGGGAATGTTTCTAAGACAGCACGAGAACTGGGAATGCATCGGCGTACGTTACAGCGCAAATTGTCGAAACGCTCGCCACATTAAAAATGCGCCGCCCGGGGACGAGCGGCGCAAAGGCTTTAGAAGTTATAGCGAACACCGGCCATAGCAACGTAAGGGTCGATATCAACATCAACACTTTCAATGGTATTACCGTTCACACGAACATCACCCGTGGTATCGATATCCATGCGGCTGACCATGAAGTGAAGACCCCAGTTTTCACTCAAATCGACATTTACACCAGCTTGCAGAGCATAGCCCCAGCTGTTTTTCAGCGCTAAAGAGACATCGTCATTGTCGGTAACAACACCCAGGTCGCCTAACGTTGAGCGCAACTGCGGGTCGACTTGCTCATCAAAGAAAGCTGTGTAGTTAACACCAATACCGACGAAAGGTTTAAACATTTCACTGTCGATATCAAAATGATATTGCGCCAGCAAGGTTGGTGGCAAATGCTTGGTTTTACCTATTTTCAGCCCAGCCAACGAACCTGTTGCCGTAATATCATGGCTGAACGGTGTTGCTGCAACCAGTTCAAGCGTCCAGTTTTCAGTTAACTTATAATCAAAAGTTAAACCTAACTGAGTATTCGTGTTTACACCAACGCCAGTACTGTTCTCTGGTAAACCAGCTACTGACTCAACAACGTTCAAGTGACTACTGCTGTCATCAGGCATGACAGAGATGGCACCAACGTTGATAGAAAAATCATTTGCTAATGCAGAAGTGCTTAGCAAGCCTAACAATACACCGCACGATAATGCTTTAAGCTTCATGGGGAACTCCTTGTTAATGAAGACCCCTGAAGTTTATAAGGTTTACTGAATAACCGAGTTGATCTGCATCAACCTAGTGTTCGGCATTATGGTAAATGTTTTGAACGTCATCCAAATCGTTCAGCATATCCATCAAACGTTCAAACATTGGTAAATCATCTTCAGCTATACTGGTCGTTACCTGAGGTAAAAACTGAATTTCGTCGGCTTCAAAATCAATATCAGGAAACGCATGAGTTAAGGCCTGACGGGCTGCCGCGTACTCGGTATTTGGCGCAAATACGGTAACCAGACCATCTTCGAATTCGACGTCGGTAACATCAACATCAGCTTCCATCATGGCTTCCAGCACTTCGTCTTCATTGTCATGCCGGAAGGCAAAAATCGCACAGTGATCAAACGAATGCGCAACACTGCCCTGAGCGCCAATTTTTGATTTACTTTTGGTAAAGCAGTTCCGGACATCGCCAAAGGTACGGTTCGGGTTATCGGTTAAACACTCGACGATAACCATACAGTTGCTGGGTCCGTAACCTTCGTAACGCGCCGGAGAAAAGTCCTCTCCTGCTCCGCCCTGCGCCTTGTCTATTGCTTTTTCAATAACGTGAGCAGGAACCTGATCTTTTTTCGCCCGATCTATTAAGCCTCGAAGCGCGAGGTTGCCATCAGGATCTCCACCACCTTGCTTGGCGCAAACGTAAATTTCACGGCCATAACGGCTATAGACTTTGCTCTTTGCATTCGCCGTTTTAGCAATTGAATCTTTTCGGTTTTGATAGGCGCGACCCATTCTGAATTTCTCACTGGTTAATTAAAGACCCAAAGATTTTACACAGGCAGCTGTTACGGGTCGAGTACTAGCAGAAATAAGTACCGGCTTAATTGCAGATTATTGATATAGCCAAGCTGTCTACCATAGAAGATTTTGATTCTTCAGTTAATGCTACATGGCAACGTAAACTTAGCGGCAGAAACAAACTGTTGAGTCAATTATGCAAAGCCCGATACCTGTATTATCCATGCGAAAACTTTATCTCAGTGCCTCTGATCGCCAGCAATTCATTGCTGACCTTGGTAGAGCTGCGCGTGATGTTGGCTTCTTCTACCTGGAAGACCACGGTATTTCACTGGCAGAGCAGGTTAAGGTACTGGATACCGCTAAAAGCTTTTTTGCACTCAGTGATGCAGAAAAGAAACAGGTGCAGATGATTCATTCACCGCATTTTCGTGGCTACTCAGCAAACTATTCCGAGTTAACAGCAGGCCGGCGGGATCGTCGTGAACAATTTGATATCATGGACGAACTGCCTGCTCAGGCTGCGTCCGCTATACGTCATGAGTGGCAAAAACTCATAGGACCCAACCAGTGGCCACGGCAATTGCCTGCCATGAAAACCCAGTTGTTGTCCTGGCAGGACAAGCTAACCGAAGTGTCTCTGCAGCTTTTAGAGGCGTTATGCGAAAGTCTCGATCAACCTGCTGACGCATTGGCTGAAACCATCAGCAACGGCCCTTACCGCCATACTAAGCTTATTAAATACCCCGGTAGCCCAGAAGGCTCTGGTCAGGGTGTTGGAGCGCATAAAGACCCGGGCTACCTCACCCTGGTTCTGCAGGACGAAAACAGCGGGCTGGAAGTGGAGTACGAGCAACAATGGTACAAGGTGGCTCCGCGTCCCGGTGCCTTTGTGGTGAACATTGGCGAATTACTGGAGCTGGCTTCTAATGGTTATTTAAAAGCGACGAACCATCGTGTTACCAGCCCTAAAGCGGGGGTTACCCGTTATTCATCGGCATTTTTCATGGCTGCTCAGCTTAATGCTTCGGTTCCTGTGTTAAAACTCCCTTCTCATTTAGCAAAACACGCTAAGGGGCCAACCAGCGATCCGGGCAACCCTTTGCTGCATAACGTTGGCGAAAACGTGATGAAAGGCAGAAAGCGCTCCCACCCGGACGTATCAGCGCGTTTTTACGCGCCAGAAGAAAAATGCAGCTCCTGTTAATTAATTTTTACTATAAAAATATAACAAAACGATATAAGTAAAGTTGTGTAAATCACTCGTCATTTTTAAAAATGACGTCAACTTGCGTGAGCGCTGACTTTCAAGACGTTAACATGGGGTAACAACCCCTCAAATATTATAGCATTAATTATATTTCCACACTCTTGGCAAGGTTTACTTCTCGAGCATTCTCTACAGAATCTACTTATGTAACATAACGTTACGTATCTAGTGATGCTGTTTATCACTAATTTTAAATTCACAGAAAAACAACAAAGAGAATCTTATGATGACAAAAAATAAACAGCATAAGACGTTAATTGCTATCGCACTGTCAGGCTTGTTAGCTGGCACCAGCGTAGCAGCTGAAACCTTATCGCAGAACGGATCTGATAACGGCAACAATGGCGCAAAGCCATCACTGAAAGAGCGGTCAAATGGACCAGCAACCAGCTTTATCGTAAAGCTCAAGGATGGCTCTCAAGTTGTGCAACAAATGCAACAACAGTCGTCAGAACACCCTTCATCAAATGCTGCGGCTGTCGCCCAACAGATGCGTGGTTTTACATCGGTGCTTTCTAAGCGCACCGGCAAAAGTGTCGCCTTTGAGCGTTCAATGGCTCTGCAACAACATTTCGTAGTAAAAGCACAAGGCCGACTGAGCCCCGAAGAAACGAAAGAATACCTTCAGTCACTTAAAGCAGATAGCGACGTTGAATTCGTAGAGGAAAATAAAATCCTCCGTCACTTTGCCACACCAAACGACCCTAACTATGACGACCAGTGGCATTATTATGAAAGCGTTGGTGGACTGAATGTCCCAACAGCGTGGGACTCAGTCGACGGCAGCGGCGTCGTTGTAGCCGTACTCGATACCGGTTATCGCCCACACTCTGATCTGGCCGGTAATATTTTACCCGGTTATGACATGATTTCAGATAGCTTTATCGCTAATGACGGCGACGGCCGTGACAGCGACGCACAAGATCCGGGCGACTGGGTCAGTGCCGGAGCATGTGGTAATGGCTACCCGGCTCAGGATCAAGACTCGAGCTGGCATGGCACTCACGTTGCCGGAACCATTGCCGCTGAAACAAATAATTCCAGCGGTGTTGCTGGCGTTGCTTATGGCGCCCAAATTGTACCCGTGCGTGTTCTGGGTCGCTGCGGCGGAACCACAGCCGATATTGCGGACGGTATTGTTTGGGCATCAGGAGGTTCAGTTCCGGGAACAAGCCCTAACGCTAACCCGGCCGATGTCTTAAACATGAGCCTGGGTGGCAGCGGTACTTGCTCGACTGCAACACAGAACGCGATCAACACCGCTCGCAATAATGGAGCGACAGTAGTCGTGGCTTCCGGTAACAGCAACGACAATTCAACCAACTACAACCCGGGCAACTGTAACGGTGTTGTTAACGTAGCCTCTACTGATCGTAACGGTGATCGTGCTTACTACTCAAACTACGGTTCGAATGTCGATGTTGCGGCACCAGGTGGTGCAATGCAAAGCGCTAACGACCCTAATGGTGTGCTATCTACTTACAACACAGGCACTTCAACACCAGGCTCTGATAGCTACGGCTACAGCCAGGGTACGTCAATGGCAGCACCTCACGTAGCAGGCGCGGCCGCTTTAATTAAAGCAGCTGATCCTGCAGCAACACCAGATGACATTGAACAGATTCTGCGTAACTCAGCCCGCTCTTTCCCGGGTAGTTGCAACGGTTGTGGTACTGGTATCGTCGATGCCGCGGCTGCCGTAACACTGGCTTCCGGTGGCGGAAACGGCGGTGACAACGGCGGCGACGACGGCTCATCTGGCGGCGGTGGCACTGTTGATAACTTATCAGCGTCAACTAATGAGTGGAATCGCTTCTATCTCGATGTTCCAGCTGGCATGTCAACATTAACAGTCACTATTACTGGTGGCAGTGGCGATGCGGATCTTTATCTGCGTCAGGGCAGTGAACCGACTCAGTCAAGCTGGGACTGCCGTCCTTATAATGCAGGAAATGAAGAAGTCTGCACTATCGACAACCCTCAGGAAGGCCGCTGGCACATTGGTGTCTTTGCCTACAGCGCATATTCAGGCGTCGATCTTGAAGCGCGCTATGAACCTTAAATAGCCAATACGCATAATTACGCATAAAAAAGGGCACCAATTGGTGTAATGCTTGTCAGTTAAGCTAA